>JAITXR010000307.1 GCA_031284665.1 Paludibacter sp. | reverse complement strand
TAGCCGAAGCATAATGAATTCTCCGCCTGTCTTCTGTTCTGTCGAATCGCTTAGATAGATAAGTATGATACGAGGACACTAATTTTTTTACCGCAGCATTCGGAACGCTTATGCTTGCCTGCACTGCCAAGTCGTGTACCACCATTTCCCACAGTCCCACATCGGTATCATCTTTTTGACTTGGAAATTTTGCAATCCACTGTTTCCCTGTGGTATCCACCACATCTGCTTTGGGGCGTGCACCTCCCAACGACGAACCGGGTGCAATCAACTGATTTATCCATTTTAAGGAGACTTCATCCAATGTGTCGGCATTTTTTTCGTATTGTTTTACCGCGTGTTCCAACTCGCGCAACGAAGTCCATGGGGGAGCCGCTAATTTGGCATCGTTACTCAAAAACTCGCCGTCGCTACTCGTTTTAAAACGCAAACCACCCATACGGTGGCTATCGTGAACACCCAGCAAAAAGTCAATTCCAAATAATTGTTGTGGCTCTCGTTTTTCAATTTTGGATAAAAGCACCTCACGTCGTTTCATCAGCAATTGTCCCCAGCGGTCGGGTGCTGAATCTTTGAAAATGCCAAAATTATCATTCAACCCGGCATATTGTTTTCCATCAAAAAGAGGTAATTCAGGGTCAATAGAAATTCCGCTTTTCAACCATTCTTTTTCGTATTCAAAAGCATACACCGCTTTGCCTCTCAGCAATGAAAAGTACAACGTTCCGAGCAATCGCGGCTCATTATATACGTACCAATCGGCATACACCAATATTTCTATATCCTTATTTGCTTTCATCTTACTCAAATTCAGGTTCTTCCGACTTACCGTCATCTATCATATATGCTATAGCCGAAGGCGCATTTTTTTCCTTGGGTGCTCTTTTTCTTGCAACTAACTCGCTATCTTGAATTTGTCGCCCAACAAGGTCAGTATCAGCCACTAATAACAAATCATCGTCGAGGCGTAGAACTGTTAAAACCTGCAAATAATTTCCCAAAGAAACCGATGGTGAGCCTTTTTCAATATTTGCCAAAGTAGAAATAGCTATCCCCGCCCGCTCTGCCAGCGAACGGATAGAAAATTTCCTGCGCAAACGAGCCAACTTAATATTCTCACCTAAACGAGTAAGAATATTTTGCTGTTTTAAACTGTAATTTGTATTGTTTGACTTCATAACAACTGATATTTTGACACAAAAGTATAAATAATAATTGAAATATCAATGGTTATGAGTTTTTTCACTCTCCCCTGCTGTAATTTGGGGCTTCGCTGGTAATTGCCACGTCGTGAGGATGACTTTCGGTAACTCCGGCATTTGTAATTCGGGTAAATTTGGCATTGTGCAACTGTCCGATTGTAGCCGCACCACAATATCCCATACCTGCACGCAAACCGCCAATCATTTGATATACAACTTCGTACAGCAAACCTTTGAAAGGTACACGAGCCGCAATTCCTTCGGGAACAAGTTTATTAATATCGGATTCCACATCTTGGAAATAGCGGTCTTTCGACCCTTTTTCCATTGCCTCGAGCGAGCCCATTCCTCTGTACGACTTAAATTTTCGTCCGTTAAAAAGGATAGTTTCTCCCGGCGATTCGTCAACTCCGGCGAATAGCGAGCCTGCCATAACAGTATCTGCGCCTGCTGCAAGTGCTTTTACAATATCGCCGGAATAACGTATGCCACCGTCGGCAATTACCGGAATTTTGTATTTACTTACCGCTTTGGCAACCGCATAAATGGCTGAAAGTTGCGGTACTCCTACGCCGGCAATAATTCGTGTAGTGCAAATTGAGCCGGGTCCGATACCTACTTTTACTGCATCTGCGCCTGCATCTGCCAGCGCGATAGCAGCCTCGGCAGTTGCGATATTACCAACTATAATATCAATATTTGGATAACGTTTTTTTGCCTCGCGCAATGTGTTAATTACGCCCTTTGAATGTCCGTGAGCAGTATCAATCACAATGGCATCAACCCCCGCAGCGACTAAAGCATCTACCCTCTGAAAAACATCAGCGGTAACTCCCACGCCGGCAGCTACCAACAAGCGTCCGTTTTTATCTTTCGACGCCATAGGTTTATCTTTCGCCTTCGTAATATCCTTATATGTAATAAGCCCCACGAGTTTATTATCTTTATCGACAACAGGAAGTTTCTCGATTTTATGTTGCTGTAAAATATCCGATGCCGATTCCAAATCGGTTGTGTGCGAGGTTGTTACAAGATTTGTACTTGTCATTACACCATCAATCAGGATGTCGAGGTCGCGCTGAAAACGCAGGTCGCGATTGGTAACAATACCAACCAGACATCCATCGTCGTCCACCACCGGAATCCCTCCAATTCGATATTCAAACATCAGCGCAAGAGCCTCTTTGAGTTTCGCGCCTCGTTTTATTGTTATAGGATTTGAAATCATACCATTTTCGGCACGTTTCACAGCATTTACCTGTTTAGCCTGTTCTGCTATGGTCATATTTTTGTGGATAACTCCAATACCACCCTCGCGAGCAATGGCAATAGCCATTTTGGCTTCGGTTACAGTATCCATCGCAGCCGAAACAATAGGAACGTGAAGTTCTATGTTTTTGGAAAAACGAGTAGTGAGATTTACCTCGCGCGGGAGGACTTCGGAATACGCGGGGATAAGTAATACATCGTCGAAAGTTAAGCCCTCAATTGTTACTTTTTCAGCAATAAATGACATAATTATTTTTGTGTTTGAATTTTTAATGGCTATATCTATGAAAAAAATATTACGTGCAAAGATACGTTTTTTTTGTTATTCACAAAAAATTTGTTGACAAAAAACAATTATTACTATTAATAATAATTGTAATTGTATTTTTTTTTCTATTTTCGTGCTTTAAATGCGAAAGAGTTTGAGCGGTTTGAATGTTTGCAGAGTTTGAGGAGTTTGAGGAGTTTGAGAGGTTTGAAGAGTTTGAAGAGTTGTCAAATTAATAAGTTAATCACTAATTATTACAGAAGTTAGGGAAGTTAGGGAAGTTAGAGAAGTTAGGGAAGTTAGGGAAGTTAGGGAAGTTAGAGAAGTTAGAGAAGTTATCGGGAACAGCAACATTCGCCCGTCATTCTTGGTAAACCAAGCGGCAAGCCGATTAGCGAAGGTATTCCCTGACCTATCCCGAGGTCTCCCGATTTATCGTGGACTTGTCGTGGAAGCAATCCAGAAAAATTGAGAAATTAAGAAATGTAGAAATTTATCAATAAAATCTTAAAATCCTGTAAATCCTGATTCAGACAAAAGAAGACAATGATAAATGGCACACACAAGCGCAATCTATTTCTTAATCATAGTTAATCATAGTAATCATATTAAAATCATAGTTCAGACAAGAAAAGAAATAACAATATCTATATCTATTTTACTAATACTATAAAAAAAAATGAAAAAATTTTTAGACGAAAACTTTGTGCTACAAAGCGAAACAGCACAAAATCTGTATCACAATCACGCGGCAAAATTGCCAATTATCGACTATCATTGCCATCTTATCCCCTCGATGGTGGCTAACGACCACAAATTTAAATCGTTAACCGAAGTTTGGCTCGGTGGCGACCACTACAAATGGCGTGCAATGCGCACAAACGGTGTGGACGAAAGATATTGCACCGGCAC
>JAITXR010000255.1 GCA_031284665.1 Paludibacter sp. | reverse complement strand
ACATTTTCGACAAGGCTGATGCGTTTCAGTACCAAATCCTTGTTAGTCAATGTGATATTACTTGTTTGTTTGATGTAACCTACCGAACTGACAATAATAATGTAGTTGCCGGGTTTTACTTTTGAAAGCACAAACTCGCCGCGAGAATCGGTTTTTGCTCCTGCAGCGTATGCAGAATCTTTGGCGGATAGTAATTGAACGTTTGCCAATTCGACAGCCATTCCGTTTTTGTCGTCCCAAACGCTGGATTTGATGCTGTATTGCGCTACTGCGCTCGCACATACAGAGAGAGTTACGAGGAAAAATAATGTGATTTTGCGAATCATAATGTTTCGATAAAATTTTAATATCTAAAAAACTAATACCTAATAAAAAAGTACTCTATTAACAAAGTATGAAATATCTGACAAGATAAACAATTATTGGTTTAATTTTTTAATAAATTTTGTATTTTCAGATGTTATTCTTAATAGTTTGTAAAGTTTACAAAGATTCAAACTTTACTATTTGTTAATCGTCGTTAAACACAAAATAATCAACGTTAAATTTCGACAAAACACGTACTGACACATACTAATTGGAATAAAATTTGAGTTAATTTTGTCGCTATAAAAACTAAATCACAAACATTAAATCAAAACAAATTATGACTACAAGAAAATCATTAAAAACCGTTGGCATACTTACCGGCGTTATTATTATTAGCATTGTATCAAGTGTTGTAACAAGCAACATTATAAAAAAATCACTTATCGTTCAGTCATCTGCTCAGTCCGCGCCGGCGCAATATGCCGCATTTACCAAAGTGCCGAGTGCGCTCGAAAACGATTTTACGCTTGCTGCCGAGCGCAGTATTCACGCAGTAGTTCACGTAAAAGTAAAAACGCCAATGGCAACTCGTGGCTACAACTTTCCTTCCGACCCATTGTTTGAATACTTTTTTGGTCGTCCGCAGCAGCAGCAACGGCAGGAAACGCCAATGCAGGAAGGTGCAGGCTCAGGCGTAATAATTTCGAGCGACGGTTATATTGTTACCAACAATCACGTTATCGACCGCGCCAAAGTGATTGAAGTAACCCTTAACGACAATCGCAGTTTTGATGCCAAACTCGTTGGTACTGACCCAAATACCGACATTGCACTAATCAAAATCGAAGCCAGCGGTTTACCTATAATCAATTTTGGCAGTAGCGATTCGCTCCGCGTAGGCGAATGGGTGCTGGCAATCGGCAATCCATTTAATTTAACGTCAACCGTAACGGCAGGTATTGTAAGCGCAAAACAGCGACAAATTGGCATACTTGGCGCACCGATGAAAATTGAATCGTTTATTCAAACCGACGCTGCCATAAATCCGGGAAATAGCGGCGGCGCATTGGTAAATACCAGAGGCGAACTTATAGGCATTAACACTGCAATTGCCTCTAACAGCGGCAGATACGAAGGTTATGGATTTGCTGTTCCAACATCAATTGTGAGCAAAGTTGTTACCGACATTCGCCAATACGGCATTGTTCAACGCGCTTTGCTCGGCGTAAGTATGCGCGATATTGACAACGAACTTGCCAAAGAACACGACCTTAAAACAATGGAAGGTGCTTATGTTAATGAGGTTGTGAAAAACAGTGCTGCCGAAACGGCAGGTATCAAAAACGGAGATGTAATTACCGAAATTAATGGCGAAAAAATAAAGTCTTCGTCGCACTTGCAAGAACAAATTGGGCGATTCAGTCCGGGCGATAAAATAAATGTACAAGTACTGCGTGGCGATAAAAAATTAACTTTCAAAACCGAACTCAAAAACAGTCGCGATAATACCAATTTATTATCACAAGACGAAAACAGTTTAGATGTGCTTGGTGCTGAATTTAAGGAAATTGACGACAAAACAATGGCAAAACTTAACCTGCCTTATGGTGTGGAAATAAAGTCGCTCAAAAGCGGGAAATTGCAACAAAACGGAGTTCGGACAGGCTTTATTATTATCAAAATCAACAATCAGGCAATTCGCTCTATCGAAGATATTCAATCCATTTTCGACGAAGTGCAGCAAAGCGACGATAGAGTTAAAATGTTCAGTATTGCCGGTATGTATCAAAATGGCAAAATTGTGATTTACAATGTGCCAATGGGGAAATAATGGTTAATTGACAATTGATAATTGATAATTAAAGAACGATAACAGCAACATCAGTCCGGCATTGCTTTTTTGCCTAAACTTTGATTTTCCTGATTTTAGGGATTAAGATGATAAGAAACGGATTACCCTAACAGGGTTTAAAACCCCTGTTAGGGTTAGTTTTTGTAGAATATTTGCGGCTGTGTACTCGTCTCATATTTTGCTACTCGCTCCTCCCCTATTAACTTCGTCTAAAATTTCCTGCAAATCGCTGAGGCATGCACCGCAAATTGAGCCTGCCCCGATGGAGTGGCTTATTTCGGATACGGTGGTTAATGATTTTGAACGTATAACGTCTTCAATATCAGATTTTAGCAAACCCAGACATGGGCATATTATTGGATTGGAAAACATAAATAATGGATAATTGATAAGAGCAAAGAATAAGGACAAAACTACTAATTAGGTAACTGTACAGACAAGGCATGCCTTGTCTCTACCATTCAAACATTCAAACTTGCCGCAAAATTACACAAAAAGAAAGGAATTTGAACTATCCCGGTGTTCAAATTCCTTATCGACAACAAAATAATTTTTCACAGAAAAGGTTTATTTTATCATGGCAGATGAGGGGAAAATATAATTGTTGTCGAATTTTCGTGTTTGATTCAATTCAGATGAGAATTTATAGACAATAGTGCGGTCTTTCTCCGAATTTACATACTCTTTACTGTGAATGACAAGCGTTATCGAATCACCTTCGGCATTTTCTTTTAGTGGCAAAAGATTGAACGATGCCAAACTAAATGAGCGAAAATCAGGATAATCGTTTCGTGCATTGTGGCGCAATTCCAAATGAACAGCCGAGTCGTCATAATGTTTTGAACTGTCGGCTACAAGATTGATATAATGCGAAATTGGCAAATTAGAACGATAAACCATAAATTCAACCGTCAGGTAATTGCTTGCTATCCAAAGGTTTGATATTTCGATAGGGTCATTACCAATGCTGTCCTGAGCCTCGGGTGTAATATTGAAAATTTCTTTTGTGAGAATATCTTCGTAACCTTGCAGTGCCACTTCGTAATCATAATTGCTGCCTTCGGGCATTTCTTCTACAATTGTAAAATAAACAAACAAGCGCGAGCCGTTGGCAGGAATAAAACTTGTTGTTTTTGTAAACAAGCGTAATTGATTTTCGGTTTTCAGGTAAAATGTTGTTGTGCTGTCAGGGTTTTCGACAGTTACAATAGCCTGATACATAGTGTTTTTTTTGTCATCCGCTTTGTTGCAGGAGGCGAACATTAAGGTAATTGCCGCCAGAGTGATAAATGTTTTGATAATAGTTTTCATAATTGTTTTAAGTGAATAATTAATTGTTAAATTTTAATTTGCTGATTAATTGAATGTGATTTAAATCACTGTAATTGTACTGATATAGACCATCTTCGGCTATCATCATTAACACATCGTTGAATGGAATAACATCGTAACCGTTCATTCCTGTATAATGTGCAAGTTGATTTGCAATGATGGTTTGAGGATTTTCGGCATTGAATATTTTCAATCCGTTGTCGCACACAAACAGAGTGCCATTGTCGATTCCAAGCCCTTTTGGTGAAGTCATTTTGTAACTTACAAGTTGCTGCGGACTTCTAATATCCGAAACATCTATCACAAACAATTCGTTATCGTTTTGTCCGCAAGTATTGCCCGAATGTACCGTAACATACGCCAAATCGTTTTCCACCACTACCGGGTCGCAGCCGTAAACGTGCGAAATTTGCGAACACAAAACAGGATGTATCGGGTTAGTTACCGAATAAATTAGTAATCCGGTTGGTGTGCCCATAAACATTGCGTTTTTGTAACTGAAAATTGTTTCAACATTATATCCGATATAAATATTGTCGGCTGCAATTTTCGGTTCTGCACCTGTGAGCGAAATTACCGTCATTTTATTGTTCATTACCGAATATAAATAATCATTATAAAGCGCAAAACTCGACATTGAGCCGTTTACTCCTGTTGAATTGCCGCTATCTGTCAAAGGGACAGCAGTATAAAGTTCGCTTTTATTCCAAATTCCACCCCACCACGATTCGCGATAACGGGTTACATCCTCTGTTCGTTCCACCGTGTTCCAGCCCACAATCACACTGTCGCTATTGTGCTGCAAGGCATAAACCAGATTGTAATCGTAGCCATATCCATTGTCGCAGGGAGGCAAAAATGCTGGGAAGGCATTTGCCATACATCCGGCTGCTACAGGCGCACTTGGGTTGCTAATGTCGAACCACACGAGGTTAGTAAGCATATCGGCATAAAGCGTGTTGTTGCGGATAGCCATATCGTAATTGCCTAAAAGTTCGATAAAACCGACAACTGACGGCTGTGCAGGATTAGTGTTGTTAATAATGTGAATGCCTTTGCCGGTTTCGGCAATGTAGAGAAAATTTTTGTAAAAGCAAATTTTACCGTAATTTTCTATTTTATTGGTTGTTGACGTAACTTTTACTGACGAGCGTAAATCGGATGTACTCATAAGTATCGGCTCATTGATTTGATAAGTTACAGTTTCGGTGTAACTTTTATCGCAAGAAATAAATATTAGTCCAGCGAAAATGGCTAAAAATAAAAAGTAAAGTTTTTTCATAATTGTTTTATTATTAAATAGTTATAGCAATTTCGTAATTTTATTAAATTTCCACTCTTATTCCGGCGTTTAAGCCCAGATTTAGAGGACTTGCTGTTCGGAAACTTTGTGGTTGTTTGCAATCGAAATAATAATTTATTTTCGGCTCTAAATAAAGCGAGAAATTTTTCGACAAATTGTAAGATGCCCCCACCGCAGCGGCTACTGACCATTGAACACCTTGCACTTTATCCTGAAAATGTTGATTATAAACTTGTTCGGAATACGAATATGTTTGCGTTCGGTTGTATTCGAGCCACAAACCTTTTTCCACCATTCCACCAAGCGAAACGTACATATTCCACGCTTTGTTTGAGATAATATTTGTAATAAGATTGAGCGGAATGCCAAGATAATGCTGTGTCAGCGTAGCGCGGTCGTGTATCCAAGAGTCGTTTCCCCAAGTTTCGTCGTTGTTGTAAATTGAGTGTAAATAACTGTAAGTCAATCCGGTTTCGAGGGCAAAACGGCTATTCAGGTTTTTCCGCAGCGAAATACTAATCGACAGCGGTGGCAAGTGATTTTCGTCGGGATATTGCTCTAAAATTTGGTCAATATTCATTTCGTCGCTAACCTCAGCCGCTAATCTTTGAATACCATACAAACTTGTGTTTGCCACAGCGAATTTGTCAGGCGAATTTCCCCCGCTGCTACTTGTACCCGAACTGTAATTTGCCGCCAAAGCAATTGAAAATGGCTGTTTTGTTTTTTTTGCTTTGTAAACATTTTTATTTGTTTCCTTTGCCGGCGTATTTGTTTTGGCAGTCAATTCTTTAAGCGAATTTTTACTTTGCGTTTTTTCTTCGGCTGCTGTGTTTGTCGGATTTTCGGATTTTGATGTTTCGGGAATAGTAATTGAGAAATCGCATAATATTGTATCAGGATAATGTTCTGTAACAATATTTTTTCGTTTGTTGCGGCTTGATACATTTTCGCTGTCAGCCTTTTTATTTGTATTTTCAGCAAGCAAATTTTCAACAGGATTGTTCACCTCTTGTGTTTCAATTATTTCGGCTACGATTGGCGAAATATTTTCTGTTTTCATTAACGGATACAATGTTAAAATCACAGCCAGCGATGCCGCTATTCCTCCAGCCCACAACCAAATCGGCGCAGGTTTCCGATGTTGTGAATCCAAGCGTTTTTCCATATCAGCCCAAAAACTGTCGTCAATGGGCATTTCGTGATTTTTTAGTTTTTCGCTAAATATGTTTGTTGCTTTACTCATTTTTAGTAAATAAATATTTTTTTCGATATTGTTAAATAAACAATGCGTTTTAACCCTATTAAGGTTTTAAATCTGTAAATATTTCAAGAATTATATCTTCTAACCCTAACAGGTTTTTAAACTGTATGAGGCTTAATTTCAATTATAAAACTCTTCCGGATTGCTGTCCTGACAGTACGGGATAAACTTTTCCCTGTAATTATGAGGACAACAACTGCAGTCCTTCATCTTTGTTAAATCAAGCGGCAGTTCAAATATTGAAGTATTTTCGACCTGTCCTAATATGTCATGTACCTGTCCTGATATGTCGCGGATGTGTCCCGATTTATCGAGGGAACAATCCAAAAACAAAACTATCCGATAACTATCGGGGCTATGCAAAGCATTCAAATTTTTCATTTAAAACAAACTTACTGATTTCAAATTATTTTTAATTGTAGATTTCTATACATTTTTTTCTTAATATTTCCCTTGCTCTAAAATAGTTTGAACGCACTGTAACTTCTTTTATTTTAAGCATTTCGCCTATTTCCTTGTGCGAATATTCTTCTACGGCGTGTAGATTAAATATTACGCGAAAAGAATCGGGCAGCGAGGCTATCAAATTTAACAAGTCCTCAGCCGAAAGTTTTTCAAATGCCGAAATATCGGAATTTTCAATTTCAATTTCAGCAATATCGACATTGTTTTTCAATCTGCTTTTTCTCAACATTTCAAGTACCGTATTTACGATTATTTTCCGCATCCATCCTTCAAATGAGCCATTGCCATTATAATCGTCAATTTTTGAAAAAACCTTGACAAAGCCTTCTTGCAGGGCATCGCGGGCTATTTCGTAGTCGCCGATATATCGCACACACAAACTTAACATTGCAGGAGCAAACTGCTCATACAGCGTTCGTTGTGCCAAATGTTTGTTTTGTCGGCAACCTTCGATTAATTCAATTAGCGGCATTAAAAAAACTTGTTTTATTATATAGATGCAATTTGTTGCAGTTTCGTTGCAAGAAAATCAAAAAAATTTTACTGAACAACAAAAATAACAAAAAAAATCCTGTTTTCAGATTTCATATTGTCTGAATCAGGATTTTGGAATTTGTAGAATTAAGTGTCTTATCTTTGTTAATAATATTTTCCGACACGTCAGGGCAAAATCTATGGAATGTTTTCTTTATATTAACCATTAACCATTTATCACTAATCATTTATTAAGAAAGATATTCGTTGGAATATTCGCGCCATTGGCTTATCAATTCGCTCATATCCGGCGGAAGTGGACATTCAAAATTCATTATTTGCTTTGTACGCGGATGCACAAATCCCAAAGTTTTGGCATGCAATGCTTGACGCGGGCAAGTGTTAAAACAGTTTTTAATAAACGATTTGTAATGCGCTGCGGTAGTGCCTTTGAGTATCACATTGCCACCGTAACGCTCGTCGTTGAAAAGCGGATGACCGATATGTTTCATATGAACTCGAATTTGATGTGTGCGCCCTGTTTCGAGCCTGCACTCCACAAGAGTAACATATCCCAAACGCTCTATTACTCGATAATGTGTAACTGCGTGTTTTGCAAATGGATTTTCACCTTCGGGGAAAACGGTGAATTGCAAGCGGTCGCGCGGGTCGCGGGCAAGGTCGCCGGTAATTGTACCTTCGTTGTTTTTCACATTGCCCCACACAAGTGCCTGATAGAGCCGCGAAGTAGTTTTTTCGTAAAATTGTTTTCCCAAATATGATTTCGCCTCGGGGGTTTTGGCAATTAACAGTAAACCGGAAGTATTTTTATCGATACGATGCACAAGCCCTATACTTGGATTGTTGAGGTCAATATTTTTGTCGTCTTTCAAGTGCCAAGCCAAAGCATTCAGCAGCGTTCCGTCGTGATTTCCAACGCCCGGATGAACTACCAACCCTGCTTGCTTGTTTATCAAAAGAATATCTTCGTCCTCGTAAGATATATTTAGTGGAATTGGCTGTGCTACAATGTGATAATCAACAGCCGGAGTACCGAGAAAAATCGTAATCAAATCAAGAGGTTTGACACGGTAATTCGATTTCACAACCGCATCGTTCACCCTGATGCATCCTGCCTCGGCGGCATCTTGAATGCGATTACGCGACACGTTTGCCATTTTATCCGTCAGATATTTGTCGATACGGAGCATAGATTGCCCTTTGTCAACTACAAATCGGTAACGTTCAAATAGATTATCGTTCGTTTCCGACTGCAAATCATCGTTTTCAAATTCATCGATATATTCTTCGTCTGCCATAAAAGCGTTATTTTCAGAAAAATTCTTCGACATCATCATCGTCATTATCCGGTCTATCGGTGTCAAGTTTTGTGCGGTCGCGGCTGAGCCACACATCTATTCGCCCTCCGACGTAGGCTGGATGTCCGGCTCTGGGTCGTTGGCTATATATAATGTAGTCGTTTTCGTTGCCGTCGGGCGGGATGTCGTAGTTAATTGCGCCAACTATCATACTTCCCGACAGTGCGGTGTTACGTCCTTCTTCGAGTGCAAGCCCAATGAGCGATGGAGCAAAAGAATTTTCGCCGCCAGCCCCGCTACCTACCACTAATACTATGATGCTACCCTCCGGCAGTCGTGTTCCGGCAGCAATTGGCAAACCTTTGTACTTAACCGAAATTACCAAATCCTGATATTCCGACGGCGAATATTCAATATTTCCGGCTTGTAATCCTACGGAGTTAAGCATTGCTGTTGCTTGGCGATACGACACATCGTTAATATCCGGCAAAGGAATTTGGCGAACTTGTCGAGCATTAATAATCACAAATACCGGACGATTACGCTTAATTATTGAATTTATAGATGGTATTTGCTCAATAATTATCCCCGGCGACTGCTTTATATCATATACCGAGTCGATTATTTCGAGATATAATCCGTGATTTTTGAGTAAAACTTCTGCCTCTTCGGAATACAATCCTTTAAGGTTGGGAATTACTTCTGTTTCACCATGATGAGTATATTTGCTTATTAAAAACAACGTAAGTCCACCCAGCACAAAAGAGAGAACTATTGCTAATAAAAGATTTTTAAGGATAAAACCTAACGTGCTTTCTTTCCAAAACTTATTAAAATTCATAATTATTTGCTTTTGAAATAAAAAGTCAAAAGTATAAAATAAAACATTACCGAACGACAAAAATAACAAAAAAATAAATAAATAAAATGGCTGTGAGAAGTATTATTTACGTAAAAACAATATAAATCCACAATTTTTAGATAATTCTATGTTAATATATTCCTATTGAAGAAATTGCACAGTCGGATAGAAAATAAAAAAATGTAAATTGCGATTAAAGCGGTTGAAATCCATTATCCGCGTATTCCGCAGGAGTATTGGGAGCATCGTATCGAAAGCAAAACCATTAGCGGCTTTGAGTATTTGCCTCGCGCCGAAACAAACAAGCCTGCAATGATTAAAGATTTTAGGATTTATCTCAAAACAAGTCCGTTTAAATTGTAAAAAATGGGCATATTTATACAGCGCAAACTGCAAAAATGCGCTGTATTTTTTGTGTTTTTGTTTCTATAATCAGCCATAACTATGTTTTTTTATATACTTATGGCTGATTATAAAATATCACCACAAATTTTCTTAATTGTTGTTTTTCTGTATAAATTCTATATTTTCGAGATATATAATCTCTCAAAATATGGAATTTTTGATTGAAAATTCTTAAAAATAGTTAAAAACAATGTATCTTGTTGGGTTTCGATAAATAATTTGCTTTTATCAAAAAATAGTATTTATCTTTGCACATCGAAAAACGATAAATTATTTATGCTAAACACATTCGCAAAATAGAAATTTCACTCATCGTGCTCTTTTCTATAACATTGTTTTCAAATATTTTCTCGACTGTGGATGCCCAAAATTTAATTCAACTTGCCGATTACAACATAGTTTTCCGTATGCCAATGGGCGATTATATGCCGTTGTTTTTTGGAGTTGTAAGTTTGCTTTTTGCCGAAATTCTGAAAATTTCCACTCAAATGAAAGAGGATATTGAGTTAACAGTATAATC
>JAITXR010000162.1 GCA_031284665.1 Paludibacter sp. | reverse complement strand
CAAAATCAATTTGTAAATCAATAATACTAAAAAATCACCACATTATAAAAAAATATCTAAAAGATGCACGATAATTAAAAATGATTATTTAACTTTGCATTTGCTAATTAGCAATAAATCAGCACTAATATATTAATATAATTTCTTACGATATGAAAAAAATTGCTTTAACCCTGTTCGCAGCATTGGCTTTATTGGCTTGCAATCACTATGATTATACGCTTTCGGGCGATGCCGTAAACACCAACATTAACGATTCTGAAATATTTTTGGCTGAACGAATCGGCAGACAATACATTAATATTGACTCGGCAAAAGTAGAAGATGGCAAATTCCTTTTACAAGGTAATATTGATACGGCAAAAATCGTGTTTCTTATAGGTCAGTATAAGTCGGGCGAATCGTTCCGACATGCTTTTGTGCTCGAAAAAGGTAATATCTTGGTTACAATCGACTCGTCGAGTATCCGTTTTGCCGGAACGCCCGAAAACGAAAACCTTCAGTTATATTCCGACCAAAAAACCGAACTTTATACCGCCTACGACAATTTTACAAAAACATACGACAGCACTTTTACTGCCGAACAGGAAGCGGCATTTACCGCAAAACTGCACGAGTTTGACCTGATTGACGAACAACAGGATTTGGAATTTGCCTTTAATAATATTAATACGGTAGCCGGAACGCACGTATTCACAAGTTCAGCCTATTATTATTTGGGTATTGCCGAGCGCGACAGCCTGTTTGCGCTTATGACCGAAAAAACAAAAGCCATTCCGGCAGTAAAATTAATAATCGAAAATACGGAAATTCTGCGCAAAACTGCCGCCGGTCAACAATTTTCCGATTTTGCGTATCAAACTCCGGAGGGCGAAACTTTGGCTTTGTCCGCATTAATAGGTAAAAGCGATTATGTGTTGATAGACTTTTGGGCATCGTGGTGCGGTCCCTGTATAAATTCATTTCCGGAAGTAAGAACTTTTTATCAAAAATATAAAGGCAAAAAATTGGAAATACTTGGCGTATCGCTCGATAAAAACAAAGAATCGTGGATTGCCGCAATTGCCAAACACAAACTTGCGTGGAAACACGTGTCAGACTTGAAATACTGGGACAGCGAACCCGCAAAATTATACGGAGTGAGAGCAATCCCATCAACAGTTTTGATTGACAAAAACGGAATAATTGCAGGCAGAAATTTAGATATACAATCAATTGAAAAATTATTGCTCGAAAAACATTAAAAATAAAAAAACATAATTTTTTTGAAAAAAAATGGCATAAATGTTTTTTAATCAGAATAAAAGCAATATATTTGCATCTCGAAATTTGAGTTATAACAAATACAAACAAAAAAACATACTTAATTTATTAACATTTAAATTTTTTCAACAATGACAAAAGCAGATATTGTAACCGAAATCGCAAAAAGTACAGGTATCGACAAAGCAACTGTATCAACCACAGTTGAATCATTTATGGAAGTCGTAAAAACTTCTCTGATTAACCAGGAACCGGTTTATTTAAGAGGTTTTGGAAGTTTCATTCTTAAACTTAGAGCAAAAAAGACCGCTCGCAATATTTCGAAAAACACCACTATCGAAATACCGGCACACAACATTGCTTCCTTCAAACCTGCAAAAACATTTGCTGTACAGGTAAAATAATTTGATTATTAAACATTAAAAGAGTAACAAAATGCCAAGCGGTAAAAAACGTAAACGACATAAGATGTCAACGCACAAGCGTAAAAAAAGATTACGTAAGAATAGACACAAGAAAAAATAATCTTGTAAAAATCAACGTAAAGTTTTTTAATATGCTTATGTCAAAAAACAAACTTGCAAGCAAAATAACACTTGGCTTTTAAGTTTGTTTTTTGTATAATACAATTAAATAATATTTATTAACCCAAAAGCAGCCAAGCGTGGCTGTTTTCTAAAAAAACATTTAAGAAAAGTGAATAGCGAATTAGTAGTAGATGTTCAATCATCCGAAATCTCAATTGCGCTGCTCGAAGATAAACGCCTCGTAGAACTTAACCGCGAACAACAACAAGAACAGTTCTCGGTAGGAAATATCTATCTTGGTAGGGTAAAGAAAGTAATGCCCGGTCTCAATGCAGCATTTGTGGATGTAGGTTACGAAAAAGACGCTTTTTTGCATTTTCTTGATTTAGGTATTAATTTCAATACTTTCAAAAGTTACATAACTCAAACCCTTGCGGATAGGAAAAAAACTATTCCTCTTACAAAATTCAAGCAAATGCCCGAACTCGAAAAAGACGGACAAATTGCTGAAACAATTAAAACAGGGCAGGAGATTCTTGTTCAAATAGCCAAAGAGCCTATTTCGACAAAAGGTCCACGTTTGACCGCAGAAATTTCAATAGCAGGCAGATTCTTGGTGCTGATTCCATTTTCGGATAAAATATCGGTATCGCAAAAAATCAAAACCGAAGCCGAAAGAATACGCCTACGACAACTGCTTTTGAGCATCAAACCCAAAGGATTTGGAGTTATTGTACGAACAGTAGCAGAAGAACGAAAAGTTGCAGAACTCGATAATGAATTGAAACTCCTCGTAAAACGCTGGGAAGAATCAATAGAAAAAGTTCGGCAATCGAAAGGAATTACGCTAATTTCGGAGGAAATTGGCAGAACGGTGAGCATAATACGCGATTTGTTTAATACAAATTTCTCGCACATTCACATAAACGATAAGGCTGTTTTTGCCGAAATAAGTAATTATGTGGAACTTATCGCTCCCGAAAGAAAAGATATTGTAAAACTTTATTCTGACGAATTGCCGATTTTCGACCATTTTGCCATCACAAAGCAAGTAAAATCGTCGTTTGGCAAAATAATTTCGCTAAAAAGCGGTGCTTATCTTATTATTGAGCACACCGAAGCACTACACGTTGTAGATGTGAATAGCGGAAACAGGTCAAAAGCCGGAAACGGGCAGGAAGAAAATGCAATGGAAGTGAATATGGCTGCTGCCGACGAAATAGCACGTCAACTTCGCTTGCGTGATATGGGTGGAATAATTGTTGTCGATTTTATTGATATGCACGAAGCCGAAAACCGTCAAAAACTTTATGACAGAATGGTCGAAGGTATGTCCGAAGACCGAGCAAAGCACAATATCCTGCCATTGAGTAAATTTGGTTTAATGCAAATAACTCGGCAAAGAGTTCGCCCTGCAACGCATATTGATATTGAAGAAACTTGTCCCACTTGTTATGGAAAAGGTAAGACAAAACCGTCGATTCTTTTTACCGACCAGTTGGAAAACAAAATCGACTTTTTGGTCAACAAACTAAAAGTCCGAAAGTTTACACTTCACATTCATCCTTTTGTATATGCGTATGTAAACGAAGGTTTCCTGTCGCTCAAATGGCGCTGGATTGGCAAATTTGGTTTGGGATGCAAAGTTATCCCTTCGCAAAAACTCGGATTTTTGCAATACAAGTTTTA
>JAITXR010000168.1 GCA_031284665.1 Paludibacter sp. | reverse complement strand
AGTACCGGAATTTTGAGTACTGCAAAACGATTTTCGCCGTCGTCAATCTGCATAAAGTTAGTTTCGTCGTTCGAGCACATTATAAGATGCGCAAAGTTGTCTAACTCAAAACTTTCTTTGCCCTTACCTTCGCACCACAGTGTAGCGCCGGTAGCAAAATTTTTGATGCGCTCCTTCATTATTTTTTGCTCGATAGGAATAAAACCTTCGTCCAGACCAACAAATAGTTTATCGCTAAAATGCGATGTAAATTTACCTGTAAATCGTTCGTTATCGAGTATTGCCATATTTTCGCCAAAAATCAGTTTGAGAAATTCGAGAAACTTAGTTTTACCGGTGTTTCGTTCCGATGATACGCAGCACAATACCGGTAAGCGTTGTTTGGGCGTGGTGAACGACAGTTGCAAGTAGTCCAAACCAAATTGATACAGATTTTCGCCGGCTGTGTTGTTTGATGAAAAAATGTGCTTTAAAAGATGTTCTATTGTTTGCCACTTCCCGGGCGCGGGCTGAATTACAATTTTGTTATAGCGGTTGTAATAAACCGATTTAATTTGATTATGCTCCAGTTCGATAATGCGTTTGTAATTGTCGGTATTGTCCGGGTAGTTCACAAAGGCATCGTATTTCGGTATCAGTGCCGAAAAATTACCTTTGCCAAAATCACGATTAATTTCGCCGATATTCCATTTCTCGAGTACCTGCATCGGTATTTGATGCTCAATGTTCTTGTGGGCGTTAAGTTTCCAAATTTTTTTGTAGTAGTCGCAACCAATACGCAGATACTGGCGCGCCTCTAAGTATAGCGACGATGCAATTTTGGAGCCGTCGAAGTAATACGATTTACCATTATACTGAAATTCGTTATCTTGAATTTCCTGCTTGTAATGTTCGTAAAAATCGCTCACATCTTTGAGATGAAAATAACTTGCAAGTCTATCGGCATATCCACCGCGCAAAGGCTGAACGGATATGTATTTCGGTTTGCCGACCGCTAAACCGATTAATTCATTTTTCAAGTCCTCGCTGTCGATGCTTGGCAGGTTCAGGAGGTCGTCAAGTCCTTTTGCGCTTTCGATAAACTTTTCGGCAACGTGAGCAAAGTAAACATCGCATTCAAAAGGTTTCACAAGTTCGCTGAACGTACATACCGCGCCATAGAATGCTTTAAGGCGCGTGGTAAGTTCCTTTTTTTGTTCATACTTTATAGCGAGGCAATCGGCATCAAAAAACAGAACAATATTGTCAGGTTTCAGGCGGTCGATTATTGAAATCAGAAACGGCTCTAACTTATTATTTTCCTTGTTTCGATAATTATTGATGCCGCCGATGCCGACAATATCAATACCTAACTTTACGCTTGCTGTTAGTGCTTTCAACTCGCCTTCGACGATGTAAAGTGTTTTAATTTTTTTGCCTGCCTTGTAGCGTTTCACAATGGCGGGGGGCAGGTACGATAAGATTTCGGTACCCGACGGCTGTGAGTATTTTTGCGCGCGCGCTTTGCCTTCTTTATCCGTGAATACTCGCGGAACACGGTAACGCAAGCGTTCGAATGCTCGCTCTTTTTTCCCATCGAGGTAATATTCGATTTCGCCATCCGGCTGTACGTATGGAATAACGATAGCATCGTTTTTTTCGTCCACGTCGATAATAGGAATATCTTGTGGGCGACCTTCAAACGACACAGTACGCAGGTTAGATTTTTCATCTAACCCGCACTCTGTTAATCGTTTAAGAAAATATGTTTGTAGTTCGGATACGGGCATTTTATTTTTTAGTTTAGAAGATAGAAGTTACAAGCGGACTTTTTAGATTTTAGTAAAAAATTTGGCTTGACCGGATACAGATTGCCGTCTGGTGAGTATCTGATAATGAGCATTTATGCGCGCTCGAATATAAGGAACGCCATCTATATTATACAGTTCTATTACCGTTCCTTCGATGTCTCCTAAACCGGTAAGAGTGCCGGATATAATTACATCATCGGCTATTTTTATTGGTTTCATAATGGTTTATTTTTTTATTACTGATAAATTATGTTCGTTTCTTGTATAATAGCCTGAGCCTGATTTATTTTCTGCGTAGCAATAGTTATAATAGGTTATGCCTTCAAACGACAAACTACCTATGTACTTTAATTTATCGTTTCCGCCTTTAAATTTAAATGTGTCGCCGGGTGTAAGTTCGCTAATCTTCATAATGGTTTGAATTTGATTGTTGCTGATAAGGAATCATTGCCGGTACTGTTATATATTTCTATTCTATCATCAAATACTTCTCGCCTAATATTGCAACCTAACTCTATGGCATTGCGACGTTTGTAAGTGAAATTATCCAGCATCGAACTTATTCGGTTAAATACCGTTGATAATTCATCTTCGTTTATTTTTCCGTAAATAAAAGATGCTTGACAGTAGAAAAGTTTGATATAATTTGCTGTCTTTGAGGATGATTTATTATAAATAAATTCCATTTGATATTGTTTGCTCATAATGTTTGAGTTTTAAAATTATCTAATACAATTGATAATACTTTGATTATTGTTTCCGGCGGTGCGACTATATCGCAAGTGAAAAATATTGTAATTTGTTTGATTTCCCAGCCGATGCGGACTTCGGAAACTTCTAAATGTATCGCTGCATCGAGATAGTCGGCAATTTGAAAGGCATTTTTTTTGCCTTCGATAATTACCTGATAGGAGCGATTGCGTAAGTGATTGATTTTGTAAGTCATAAGTTTTTAAATTGATAATTGATAATTGATAATTAGTGAGTAGTCTTGTCGTTAACCATTAACCGTTAACCATTAAATAAGGAGCATCATAGCCGTACCTTTCGGCAATGCTATTAATAACTGTTTGTTCCAGCGGCGAAGGCTCGTAACGTTCGGCGCGCCAGTTAAGGAATTTTTGGCGCGAGATGTGGCATTCTGCCAGAATGTTAGCGCGGATAAGCAAATAGTCGCCGTGAGCGAGGGAGTTGGTGAAAGTTTT
>JAITXR010000106.1 GCA_031284665.1 Paludibacter sp. | reverse complement strand
TTTCACTAATCACTAATCGTTAATCACTTAATTAGTAGTTTTTTTTCGCCCTTTCGCGCCTTCGCCCTTTCGTGCATTTTACATTTTACATTCCACATTTTACATTAATCCCTCTCCCCCTCCTTTTTTTCTGATAATTTTAACGAAAAAATCTCCTGTCTTGTTTTTATTTACCTTATGCCTGATAATCAGATATTTACAATGTTAAATGTCTTGTTTTTATTTGCCCTAAAATTTGTAGGCAATATTGTTTCATCACTACCTTTGCAGCAGAAAAAACAGACGTCGTTATTTCCTAATAATTATTTTTAACAATTTATTTTATTTGAGTTATGAAAACAAAATCTTTATTTTTAGGTCTATTATTATGTGTTAGTAGCGTATTGTTCGGTCAGAAGAATAGTTTTGAACTAGAACTCGGTGCGGGTTTTTCGATGGAAAACAACTTTGGAAACTACGGCATTATCGGCAGTACGGGAATGAATTATTATTTTGCAGACCGAATCGGCATAAACACCAATATCGGTTTTTTTCAATCGTTTATTCCATACAAATACCATAATTGCTCGCTGTTCAAGTGGGATGCGGATGTGTTTTTTGATGTTGTCCGCACTCAAAACGATAACAGGTTAAGGCTGTCGGCGGGCGTTTCGTATTATCGCGGTGCCACCGAAATGGTTTCGGGAGGTCGTATCGATGACAACGGTAATTATATTGAAATATTGGGCTATAATGTTGATTTTTACAGCGGTATCGGTGCTAACGGCAAAATTCAGTATCGTTTCCCCATTGCCAAAAAATGGTATTTGGGTATAAATGGCGAAGTTTATTATTTGCCGAAGTATTCTACCGGCGGGATAATGCCGGTTTTAGGTTGCTCGCTTGGGTATAAATTTTAGAATCTGCAAGTCTCATTATAGATTTGTCAAGACAGCATTTTACTTTATAAAAAACGTTGCTTTAAATTGTTTTTCTCTCTGGCTCGGTTTCCGATTTCTTAAGTCACAAACAGAACGATTATTAGCAAATTATGTTTGCAAAATGTCAGAATAATATTAAAAAGTGTGTTAAGTGCATCAAATAAATTGAATATTAAAAAAATATTTTTTATTTTTGCGCCGTTTTTATCCTATTACAAATCATTAAAAAATAAATCATTATGAAAGTAAAATCTTTATTTTTAGGTCTCTTGTTATGTATCAGTACTGCCGCATTTTCTCAAAATAATACAACGAGCCGCTGGTCGCTTGAGCCGTTTGTGGCTTTTGGAATGGAAAACGTCGAAACTTTGCCGGGTATGGAATACGGCGTTCAAAGCAACTATGCGATTTTAGACAGGTTTGGTTTGCAAGCCTCGCTTGGCTCTTTTCAGTCGCTAACAGCAGATAAGAGTTGGAAAGTAAACAATTCATCGTATATGTTGTTTTCCTTAAATGTGTTTGGCGACTTGATAAGTACTCAAAAAGGACATAAATTACGCCTTTCGGCAGGAGCAACATATTTTAGAGGCGATTTGGTATATTTCCACTCGTACGAAAATACTGCAAACAATAACTACAACCCTACACCTGTTATGGATAGAGATTATACCCTAAATATTTACAACAATATCGGGATAAATGTAAAACTTTCGTATCTCTGTCCGCTTACCGATAATTGGTATCTTGGCGTAAACCTGAACGGCTACGATATTATTGATAAATCGTTTTTGCAAATTGCTTCTTTAGGCTGTTCGCTTGGTTATAAATTTTAGAATTTGCAAGTCTTGTAATCCGTGTCTTGGCTTTCACACAGCGATTGCAAAACTTGTTTCGATACAATCCTATTCCTGTTGAAGACGTAGATACAGGACTGTACACCGTAAAAGTATCGTATGGCGAAAATGTGGGTGAATTTGGCGGTTATATTTTGAAATCTGAGGCTTTAAAATAATATTAATTTGAAAGCAGGCAGTTCTCATAATTGGGAGTGCTTGCTCTCTAAAAAATTTAAAAATCTATGAAACCATTTTATTTTTTCTCATTGTTGCTATTTACTGTTTTGGCAACTTCTTGTGAAAGTGTTTTTTTGAAAATATACGGTGTTTCCGAAATTAACAAAGTTGAAACCGTAGATAATATTCTGAAAGTTGCAAAAAGTTATAATATTGCAAACGAAAATATATATGAGTTGGACACTGCCTTTTATAAATCTCTTGAGTTACAAAAAGATACGAGTAATGCCGGAATTATAAAAAATCATTTACAACCGCTTCAAGCAATGTATTTTGATAAAAACGGTCAAATGACGGCGTTTTACATAAATTGTTATGCAGAGGGTTTCCCAAATCTGAATTGGAATCAAAATAATAATTTTAACGTATTTCCTCCTGTTCAACAAATCGGGCTTTCTGTTGATACATTGATAACTTTTTCCAAACTACAACCATATTTAACGCAAATATCAGGAAATCAGCAAGAAATAGACGGCGATTATTTTGTTGTGGTGTTTTGGAGCAAAGCATTTGGCAGACAAAGTAAACATTTGGTAGAAATAGTCAAAAAAAACATTGAACTTGCACAATGTAAAGTTAATACAATGTTTGTTTTTTCAGATAATTTTTTCTATAAAATCATGGGAGAATAATCTTTTAAACCTTTTGTTAGCGCAGATGCCGATACAATTGCAATTACTGCGAGCGGCACTGTTAAAATGATACAAAAATACTATTTTTGCAAACGTTATTAGCAAATTATGTTTACAAAACGTCAGAATAATGTTAAAAATGTATTATTCAAGATAAAATAAGTTGGATATTTTGGAATTATAAAAAAAACATTTTTTACTTTTGCAGCGTTTTATCCTATTACAAATCATTAAAAAACAAATCATTATGAAAAAATTACTGTTTCTCTCCGCAATTATTATTATTGCCGTGTTCAGTTCCTGTGAAAAAAAATATGAACTGACAAACTATGCTATTCAAAATGATACTAACGATACTGTATCTGTCATATTAACACTTAATAAGTCTCATTCTGTTGATTATTTATTTTCCGGTGCTGTTGTTAATTATATATCCGGCATAGTTGGTGGAGCTAAAGACCATAATAATCCTTTTGATGCGGAAACTCATCTTGTATATAAAGGCAAGGAGTATGCGGAAAATTCGCTTACAGGCAATAGTATCAGGCATAAGGATGCGTACAGATACACAAAAACTCTAACGAGTACGAAAGGCAGTTCAAACTATTATTATTTTTACATTACCGAAGAGTATATATTAAGTTTGCCCGAAGTGCCACTTACAAAATATTGATTTTTTTTCTTAAATTTTTCAAGGCAGCGTTTTTTCTTTATCGAAATACGCTGCTTTGTTATTCACACTCAGCGATTACAAAACTTATTCCGATATAATCGGAATTGGCGGTGGGCAATAAATAATTAATTTTAATTTTCCGCAAGTTATCGAAACCTTATTTTTACCTTATTTTTCTAACAAAACAGGCTTAGTAGCCGATATATTTCCTATAAATTAACCTCATTAGCTTATTTTAATTCTTAACCGTTTCGGTCAATTTTTTAATGAGGTAATGAGGTTGTGAATGGTTGTAACTTTTTGCTACTGAGGTTGTTCTGTTTTTTTTTGAATTAGGTAAAAATGAGGTTTTGCGTTGTTGCGTTTATAAGTAAAAACATAAGTGCTTGTCTGCTATAATAAACCATATT
>JAITXR010000103.1 GCA_031284665.1 Paludibacter sp. | reverse complement strand
TTGAATTTGCAGGCAGTCATACAGTCGCCACAAGCACTGCAATAATCAGGATTTTTCACAAAAACCTGTGCTCCTTTTTCATTGCTGACTTTATCCAATACGCGACGACGACATTTTTTCAGGCAACGTTGGCAACCCATACAATTATCGTCAACCACATGGATTGTTTTATTTTTTCTCTGTTTTCTACGGATAATTCCGCCTGCAAACCACAGTAACAGCACTGCACTTACTACAATATAAACTATATTCATCCTGTAAAGTATAAAATTTGATTTATTAATTATGAGATTGTTCTATACTTATATATGACAGTTTAGGGGAAAAGATATTTTAAAAAGTCAGGAGAATTTTCGCAAAAACACTTGCCAACTATTGAGGCAAGTAAATTTATAATATACCGCATTTTATCTAACCCATTGTAGGGTATAAAAAATTGAAGTATGTTTTTATTTGTTCTCATAAGTTTTACGCGACATCAATATAGTTTCTTTGTGCTCCAACGCCCAATCCACCAAATTTTGAATACAAGGAATGAGAGAATAACCATCTTCCGTCAGATTATATTCCACACGTGGCGGAACTACGGGATATATCTTGCGCGTAACAAGCCCATCTGCTTCCAATGTGCGCAGCGTAACAGTCAGCATCTTTTGTGAAATATCCGAAATGTCCCGATTTAATTCATTAAAACGCATTACTTTGTTTTTTCCCAACTCCATCAAGACCAAAATTGACCATTTGTCGCCAAAACGGTCTAAAATATTTCGTATCGGACAAAAATTTTCGTTTGTTTTCATTTTTTTTCTTTTTGATTATCAACGAATCTAACTGAAAAGTAAGTAACTAACATTGTCGTACCTACTTGTTTCAATATACTTACTTTTATATCTTTGCAATACAAAAGTAAGTAAGTTTACTTTATAAAGCAATAATTTTATTTAATAATTTTTTTTATGACAAAAAAAGTAGCAGTTTTAGCAGTAAACCCTGTCAATGGGTTTGGGTTATTCCAATATTTGGAAGCCTTTTTTGAGAATGGTATTCCATTCAAAACATTTTCGGTAGCCCCGACTACGCACATCAAAACAAATTCAGGCATTAGCCTGCAAACCGATGATGTTGTCGCTAACTTGAAAGGACACGAAAATGAGTACGATGCATTGGTGTTTGCCTGTGGCGATGCAATGCCTAAGTTCGGCGAAAATGCCGGTACTCCTGAAAATCAGGATATGCTGGCGGTTATCAAAGCATTTGGCGACAACGACAAGTTAATCGCCGGTCATTGTGCCGGCGCATTGCTTTTCGACAGTGCTGGAATAGCCAACGGTAAACAGGTTGCACTTCATCCATACATCAAAGCAGCCGTCAAAAGTGCAATTGGGACAGATGAACAGTCGATTGTGGATGGCAATATTTACACTGCGCAAACAGAAAATACTGTTTGGACTCTGATTCCCAAACTTTTGGATGCGTTGAAATAATCGAAAACACTGATTGAGCCACAAAGCGAAAATATGAAAACGCTTTGTGGTTTTTCTTTTCTTTCTTGGTTGCCAGTCTGCATTATATAATTCAACACAAGATTGGAAATCCCACTAATCGTATAACAAAATCAAAAACGATTTCATTTATGAGATGAAATCGTTCCTGTTTTTTTATCTTAATATTAAGTCTAAAACCCTGTTAGAGTTAGAGCAATATAATTTGAAATATTAATAATCGCAATGACAAGGCTCGCTGCTAAGTCTGAATAATATGGTTAATTTAATTCCGACAAACCAAGGATGCATTTTCAGATAAGTAATGTCTAACGGTTTTGTGAGGTCAATATTTGCGGGGTCGTCCGGCAATTTAATTTGCGTGGTTGACTCGTACGAGAGCAAAAGTGGATTCAGTGCCGGATAAGCGTATTGATGGATAACTCCATTTTCATCAAGTTTCATATTCATTACTTGGTCAAAAATCAGTGGCTCGGTTACCGGACGATGATAATTATTTAACGTATAATCGCCAAAAACAGCCAAACGTACTGATGTTTTGTCGTAGTAACCTGTTTTTCTGCCACCGAGATAAAAACCAACTTCAGCGTGTGCTGCAATGGCAGTATTGAATTTAATCGGGCTTGATTTTTCCAAACTACGCCCTGTAATTTGATGGTTTGGCATATTTACAAAATCATCAATAGCCCAGTCGTATGTGGCTGAATTTTCGGAATAACTTTTAATTGTGGCATCCGATTTTAGGTTTAAGCCCGCTTTCACTCCTCCGAGTATATATACCGATTTATTATGCAAGCCAATCCATAATGGGACATTTAATGTGTGGATTCTGTAATTATCTTTCACATCCGACGAATGGTAGAAGTGATTGCTGATAAAACCCTCGTTTTCGGTGTCGATTGCTTGACGCGAAAATGAAAAATCGGTAATAGAAGCATTAAGCGTAGAGTATTTATACTCACCGCCTAAGCCAAAGAGGAATGATTGTGTCCACCACTCAAAGCCCACTCCGGCAATACCGCCTCCACCAATTTTGGGTTTTAGTACATCAATGTTTGATGTCCAATCGCTTACTCCTCCGCCAGCCCAGATGGCAACATTTGTTTGAACTTGTGCTTTTGTTGTTAAAACGCTTGAAAAACATAGCGTCAAAGCCCCAATATAAAAGATTTTTTTGAACATATTATTCGGTTTTAAGGTGATTATTTTCGTTTTGAGTGGTTATTGATTTCCAAATTCATACTAAATAGAACGCAAAAATAAAAAAATAATTATAAATTACCTAAAAAACCTTTATTTATTTTCTGCAAATAAATAAAGTTCTTTGAATTACCCGCAAAAACCGGAGATATTACTCCACAAAAGCGAAAAAACGCTTTGGTTTTACGGAAAAATAAAAAGCGATTTTCATTTGTTCTTTATTTAGTGATTTTAGATTTGCATTGAATTTGCATTATTTTTTGTTCAAAGATAGATAATTTTAGACAGTTTGAGACAATAACTTGGTAAAGTTTAATAAAAATACATAAAGAAAAAGCGTTGATATTAGTTATTATATAACTGAATATCAACGCTTTTAGTTTCCTGTAACCTCGGAGAGGCTCGAACCCCCGACCCTCCCGACAAGTCGGGATGCAATACCAACTGAGATACATTGAAAAAACAATATTGAAAAATCAAAAAAAGCGTTGATATTAGTTATTATACAACTGAATATAAACGCTTTTAGTTTGCCGTGACCTCGGAGGGGCTCGAACCCTCGACCCACTGATTAAGAGTCAGTTGCTCTACCAACTGAGCTACGAAGTCGCTTGCGGAATTTAATTATTCCGGTCGTTAAACGGGCGCAAAGATAGTATTTTTTTTAATTCTTAAATAATGATGTGAGAAAATTATTGATTTTTTTACCGTTTTTTTCATATTATCAGACAAATTGGCGTTTATTTTGATGCTAAAAAATGCTTTTGTGTCAAAATGGCGGATTTTTGACATTGGTATTTTTTTTGTCTATTATATTGACGTAAAACAAAAATAAATGTCAAACAATTAAAAAATAGGAGAACAAAATTATGTTAGTATTAAGAAATTCACATCCGACACCCGCTTGGCTCGACCGTTTTTTCGATAGCGATACTTGCGATTTGGCAAACAACACGTTTTCAACAACCAACACTACGCTTCCTGCGGTAAATATTAAAGAAGACGAAAGCGCTTTTAAGGTTGAACTTGCTGCACCGGGGATTGACAAAGAAGATTTCAAAATTGAATTAAATGCGAATGCGCTTAAAGTTTCGTCAGAGAAAAAAGTAGAAAGCGAAACTGCCGAAGGCGAATTTTTCACTAAACGCGAATTTAGTTATCAATCGTTCAGCCGCGCCTTTACATTGCCACAAACTGCTGATAGCGACAGGATTGAGGCAAACTACGAAAAGGGAATATTGACCGTAACCATTCCAAAAAAGGAAGACGCAAAACCAAAACCGGCGCGTACTATCGATATTCTGTAATTATTAAATGCTTATTAAAAGAGGTTGTCCATTTGCGATTGCCTCTTTTTTTTGGTTTAAAATGCGCTCTATTTTGACTTGTTTTTCCGATTTTTCGTATTTATTTGCTTATTTTTATTAAGTTTGCGCCTGAAAAGTAAAAAAACAACAAACAATAACTCAAAATAAATTTATTATGTATAGTATTAAAAACAAAGTAGCAGTAATCACCGGTGCAGGTGGTGTACTTGGTGGTAGTGTGGCAAAAAGTTTTGTTGCCGCAGGAGCAAAAGTAGTAGCAATGGATATTCGTCAAGAGCCTCTCGACAAACGTGTGGAAGAACTCAAAACCATCAATCCCGATGTTATTGGGTTGGTTGGCAACGCATTAGACATTGAAAGTCTGAGAAAAGCCGCAGCCGATATTGTGGCAAAATGGGGAAGTATCGACATACTTATTAATATTGCAGGAGGCAATATTCCGGGCGCAACACTTGCCGCAGAACAAGCATTTTTTGATATGCAAATTGCTGATTGGGATAAAGTTACCAACCTTAATATGAACGGAACAGTGTATCCGAGTTATGTTTTTGGCGAAGTAATGGCTCGGCAGGGCAGTGGCAGCATTGTCAATATATCGTCGATGGCGGCTTTTCAAGGAATGACCCGCGTGCCCGGATATTCGGCGGCAAAAGCGGCTGTGAGTAATTTTACTCAATGGCTTGCCTGCGAAATGGCAATGAAATATGGCGACGGAATCCGCGTTAATGCAATAGCACCGGGGTTTTTTATCGGCGACCAAAATCGCGCAGTGCTTATTAATCCCGATGGCTCGCTTACCGACCGCAGCAAAAAAGTGCTTGCCAAAACACCAATGGGCAGATTTGGCGATATTACCGAATTGAATGGTGCTATTCAATTTCTGTGTTCGAAAGCCGCCTCGTTTATTACCGGCGTAGTACTGCCTATCGATGGCGGTTTTAATGCTTTTAGCGGAGTGTAGAAATAATTGAAAATTGACAAAATAATATCACTAATCTAAAAAAATAATATAGATAAAAAAATGCTTTTTAATTCTATTTCCTTTGCCATTTTTTTACCAATAGTTTTTGCTATTTATTGGTCTATTGCCAAAAATGTAAAAGCGCAAAATATTTTTTTACTTGCTGCAAGTTATTTCTTTTATGGCTGGTGGGATTGGCGGTATTTATCGCTTGTTTTGTTGTGTTCAATCGTCAACTATTCGGCAGGAATACTAATGATGAAAAGCGATGCGCAAAAACAGCGGCGATTGATTTTGACACTTTGCTGTCTGGTTTCGTTTGGTGTTTTGGGCGTGTTTAAGTATTACGATTTTTTTGTAAACTCATTTGTTGATGCATTTTCTTTAATTGGTATTCATTTGCAAGCCAAAACTTTAAGTTTAATTTTGCCTGTCGGAATTAGTTTTTACACATTTCACACATTGAGTTACACGATTGATGTCTATCGGCGAAAATTTGAGCCAACGAAAGACATTGTCGCGTTTTTCCTTTTTGTAAGTATTTTTCCGTTGGCAATGGCAGGACCAATTGAGCGGGCAACAAATTTATTACCGCAAATTTACAAACGCAGAACTTTTGATTATTCACAGGCGGTTGACGGTATGCGACAAATTTTGTGGGGATTGTTCAAAAAAGTGGTTATTGCCGATAATTGCGCTACGATTGCCAATCAAATTTTTGATAATTCTGCTGATTATTCAGGAAGTACACTGCTTTTAGGTGCGATTTTCTTCACTTTTCAGATTTACGGCGACTTTTCCGGTTATTCGGACATGACACTTGGCGTTGGTAAATTATTAGGATTCAAGTTTTTAAGGAATTTTTCCTTTCCATATTTTTCGCGCGATATTGCAGAATTTTGGCGACGCTGGCATATTTCGCTCAATACATGGTTTCGCGATTACATTTATATTCCGTTAGGCGGCAGTCGCGGGACAAAATGGCAAGTTGTGCGTAATACTTTTGTTATTTTTCTTGTCAGCGGTTTTTGGCACGGTGCAAATTGGACTTTTATTGCTTGGGGCGCATA
>JAITXR010000101.1 GCA_031284665.1 Paludibacter sp. | reverse complement strand
TATTCTTTATCATACTGCTCTTATTTTACAGTTGATATAAATAATTTCTCAAAACCAAAGCACTCATAATATTGTAGTTTTCATACGTTTCGGTTACTGATTTGTACATTTTATTGTTGCCTTTGATATACAAAACTCCATCTAAAATAGCGATTTTTTCGGCTTTAACATTCTTAGTTTCCACGGTGCTGATAGCATCGGCAAATTGTGCGTTTTGGTGTCCGCCGAAATCAGTTAAGAATTTTGCTTCACCTATCACATATTTTCCGTTGAAACGAGCCACAAAATCAAGTCCTTTGTTGTGTTGGTAATTCAATTCTTCGCGTGCAAAGTCCATCATTGCTTTGTCGCTGCCGTCTAAAATCGCATCTTTTTTGTTGCAAGGAATGTTTCCAAATTTACAGGTTCAATGCCTAAAGATTTATTCCGTAACCAATCTTTAAACATTGGTCCGATTTGGCGATTGGTTTCTTTTGGCTCGCTGCATTGTTCGTAAATTTTATCCAAACCCAATTCGTAAAGCCGTCCGCAAATGCGGTTTATGGTGCGTGGATTACGTTCAATAGACGTTTTATCTCGTTTTAAATAAGCGACATAACTGTCTTTTATCGGGAATAAATCCAATTTCAACAATTCACGAATAAGTAAATCGTTGTTTTTATTTTTGAAGGCTTTTTCAACTCCGCTCCAAATTTCATTATTTATCTCGCGTATTCCATCGGGAATTGCGGGATAAACTTGAAACAAATCGTCAAGATATGACCTTTGATTTGCATATTCTATACTATATTGTGCCCATTTATTCATATCAATTTGTTTTTAAATGTTTTACAAAAATACAATTTTTTTTGAAATTATTTTGTCGTTTTGCACGAAAAATTATGTTTCCCCGCGCCAACTCGCTGCGTTTTTCCATTGGGGAGAATAATGGTGGCTGAGGTGCGCTGAGGAAGATTTACTGTTAACTCAAAATTATCATTTGTGCGTTTCCATTGTACTGAAATCTCGCCATAAACAGTTTTGTATGAGGCATTTACAAAAGTCAAATCGCCTGCTGTTTTTGGCGCAATAACAAATTTTTCAAAGCCATTTTTGCTCGGCTCTATACCTGCAAGTTCGCGAAAAAACCATTCGTCGATTTGCCCAAGCATAAAGTGATTCCACGAGTTGCCATTGCGCGGATCCCATTGCTCTGTCAGCGTGGTTGCGCCAAATTTCAACTGAAAACCATATCCGGGCGTTTCCTCGTGATTAAGCATCGTGTAAAGCAAATCGTTACAGCCGTTAAGTGCCAGAGTTTGAAACAAATAACGATTTCCAACATCGCCGGTTGTCAAGCGATTACCGTGTTTTTTTATGTCGTCTTTTAAATTTTCGAGAACTGCCGCTTTGTATTTTGGCTCTACAATTTCCATGAAAATTGCAACAGAATTGCAAAATTGACTTCCATTTGAATATTGTTTTGTTGTCGGATTAAAAAACTTTGTGTTAAATGCTTTTTTGATGTCAATCGCCAGATTATCATAACGTTTCGTTTCAACTTTTCGGTCAATAATTTTTGCCATAACCGACAGTAAATGAGCAGCATAGAAATAATGCGCAGTTGCCGAAACTTCGATTGGACTATTTTTTGAAAATCCTGCACGGTGCTCGCCATAATCGTACCAATCGCCCAAACCGTGCGAAACTATATGATTTACAGAACGCGAGGTCAAATAATCAACATAGCGTTGCATTACGTCAAAATAATTAATAATCAGCGATTTATCTCCATAAAATTGATAATGTAAATATGGCAGCATAATGGCAGCAATGCCCCATTCGGGCGAATCGCGAAAGTCGTCCAAGCCTTCGCCAAACACCACATATTCCGGCGCAATATTTGGCACAAATCCATTATCTAATTGAGCATCAGCAATATCCTGCATAATTTTCGGGAAAAACTGTCGCATATCCCAATTATAAAGCAACGCACCACAATTTAAATGTGTTTGTTCGAGCCAGCCAAGTTTTTCGCGATGCGGACAGTCGGTAAAAACCGATTGCATATTGCTACGCACAGCATTTTTTATCAATTCGTGAGTCTTATTTAGCAGTTGGTTTGAACATTCAAAATTGCCGATTTCTTCTACCGAATTGTAAATAAAATGTGATTTAATATCCGAAATTACAACATTATCATATTTATGTGCGACTGTAAATTTTTGATTTTCAGGCGTTTCCGATTTTAGTATTATTTCTTCTGCCCCTTCGATTTGAATATAGCGAAAACCGTAATACGAAAAATCAGGATGCCATTCTTCCACACCATCGCCTCGCAAAGTGTAAGTATAATAATGTGGTGAGCCTGATTGCTTTTGCGACACTTTGCCCTGCGAATCAAGTTGTTCGCCCACAATTAATTTGATTGTTTGCCCGCGTTTGCCGCTCAATTTTACCGACGGATAACCCGACACATTTTGCCCCATATCGAGAATGTAAGTGGAATCAATTTTTTGCGCCGACTTGACCTCAAAAGTTTGCATACAACGAACGGGTGTAAGTTTTTGTTCACGTAATTTTCCCTTCGGCGCAGTTTGGACTACGGCAGTCGACCATTGCAAGTCGTTGAATTTCGGACAATTCCAGCCTGATTGTTCCATTTGTGCATCGTAATCTTCACCGCCATAAATATCGTTAAAAGTTATGGGACTTTCGGCAAATTTCCACGTTTTATCGCTTACAATACGTTGCTCAGAGCCGTCGGTAAATGTGATTGCAAGTTCAGCAAACAAAGTCGGCGCACCAAAAGTCATCCAAAGTTTGCGATAACGATTACCCACAGCATTATAAAATCCGTTGCCAAGCATAACACCCAAAACATTTTCGCCTGTCGAAAGCAATGTGTCGATTTGCAAAGTATTGTAATACAAAGTCTTATCGTAGTCGCTCCACGAGGGATTAAACAAATCGTTGCTAACTTTTTTCCCGTTAACCCACAAAACATAATGCCCAAGTCCGCAAATGCGAAGTGTGGCATTATTAATTTGTTTGTTGATAATTAGCGATTTACGCAAATAAATACTTTTGAGCGCAAGAGGATTAATGCTGTCGTAGATTGCGCTAATTTCCGGTTTTTTGAGCGACGGACTGTGAAAATCGCGCCTGCCAACAGGTAAATTGCTGTCTTCGAGCGTAATTGCACCAATCCAGCAGGTATTTTCCGAAAACGAATAATTGTTTTGCCCTTGAATATTAAAGAAAATCATCAATAGAAAGCAAGCAAAAAAAGGTTTTTTCATTGTTTATATAAGTTTTAGTTTTTCATAGCTATAAACTGACAAAAATAACAAAAAAAATGAATAAAAAAGGACTGAAAAAGATTATTTACCAAATTTGTCTTCGTATTCAGCAAGTTTGGCAA
>JAITXR010000087.1 GCA_031284665.1 Paludibacter sp. | reverse complement strand
AAATAAATATTCTGATTGAATAGATAAATTGTAAAAACTCTCGCTATCACTTAAAATCAACAATCAATTTGAGGTTAAATTGCCTGCCGGTCAGGTAGTTTGGAGTGGCGTATTGGATGCCGGAAACCACTGTTACCCAATAATATGAATTTACATTTTTGAAGTCCATCAGGTTAAGCACTTCCAGATTAAGCCAAATATTTTTGACGTGTTTGAGCCACGCTTTGTCCAGTATGCGGTCTTTGCCGCTTGCCAGCACACGCGACGCTCCAATATCAACCCGCCGATATGCCGGTGTGCGAAATGCGGCTCTGTACAATTCGTTGTGAGGTGCGCCAAATGGCAATCCGTCCGAAAAAATCATTTTCAGTTGCAGTTTATATTTGGGATTATTGGGTAAATAATCCTGAAACATCATCGAAAACACATAGCGTTGTTCGTTCGGGCGGGGCATCCAACCGGGGTAAACTGTCTGATAACTTTCTATTGCGCCATTAGCATCAATAATTGGTTTCTGAACTACATCGGCGAGCAAATTTTCCCGCGAACTCATTAGCGAAAAATTAAGCCAAGAATCAACTCCCGGCACAAGTTCGCCAAAAAGTTTCAAATCCAATCCTGCCGTATAAGCCTCTGCGTCGTTTTGCCCTGAATATCGGATACGGACATTATCCACCGAATAACTTTCGACGCGGTCGGCAAGTTTCAAGTAAGTTTCGGCGGTAAATTTAAACGGTCGCCCCCAAGCCCTGAAATAATAATCGCCCGCTAACACAAAATGCAGGGAGCGTTGCGCCCGAATATTTTCGTTTAGTTGAACAGAAATATTCCCGAATTTATCGGCAACAGTGTCGCGAACTTCTTTGTAAAACGGTGATTGATAATACACTCCTGTTGCAAAGCGGAAAGTAAAATCTTTTTCCCAAGGCGGTACAATGGCTACCGAAAATCGCGGACTGACAAGCAATTCTCTATTAAAAGTCCACGCATTTGCCCGTAATCCGCCCGTGAGCGCAAGATAGCCAATACCGGTATTTTTTTTGAAACTGTATTGGGCATATCCTGTTGTGCGGATAGAATTTAACTTATTTAACGATTTTAGATTGTACAACAAATCCACACTTTTATCGCTGTATGGCAGTGAATATCCGGCAGAATCGCGCCATTCCCATTCGTTTATTTGGTCTGAAATTGTTTCGTAATTAACATTAAATCCCCATTTTAATAAATTATAGCCGCTTTGATATTCGCCCGAATGTCCTAACGAAACGACAGAGGCTTTGAGCCGATTACGCGCGTGTTCGTGGCTTTTGCCAATGCCGAGCGGCGCACCGATTTTGTCTTCCGGATTTTTGGCATCGGTTTTTACTTCGCTGAAAGTATATTCGCCCAAAATATCATAAGTTTCGTTTTCGTTGGTATAATATGCTGATGCTAAAAAGTTAATTTTCAAGTGTTTATTCGGCGTATTGCTTAATGTCAACGCCCCAAAAGCAGTTCGGAAAAGGTCGCGCTCCTGCCCTTCGTAAAATATGGTCAGGTTGAGCGGAGTGCTGTAAGTGCCAAAACTCGTTTCACGCTCGCGAGGGACAAAGCGATAACTGTTTTGCGAAAAATTGCCGAGAAAACTCAGGTTCCATTTTTCGGCAAGTTGATATGTTAACGACGTTTGATAATCAACAAATGCGGGAGAATATTCGCCTTTTGTGTCGAGTGTTCCGAGCAGGTATTCCGATGTTTTGTAACGAAAACCGTGCATTTGGGTAAAGCGTTTGCCGGCAGTAGCCACATACGCCGATGCGCCAAGCAGCGAAAGCGAAAGAGAGGATTCAAATTGTTCCGGACGTTTGTAAGTAATATCGAGTACCGACGACATTTTATCGCCGTACATTGCCTCAAATCCGCCTGCCGAAAAACCAACATTACTGACCATATCGGGGTTAATAAAACTTAATCCTTCCTGCTGACCGGAGCGAATAAGCAGCGGACGATATACCTCTATTCCATTGACATAGACAATATTTTCGTCGAAATTTCCACCTCTCACATTGTACTGCGAACTTAATTCGTTAGTTTGACTTACGCCCGACATTGTAATCAAAAAAGATTCAATTCCACCCGAAGTATTGGGCATTAATCGCAAGCCGTTTTGACTGAGATAATCCATTGTACCGGTTTGCCGCCGCAGTGCAACTACTTCTATATCACGAATTTGGTGGGTAATGGGTTGTAATTCAACCGAAATATGTATCACGCCTCGCGGAGTTGGGAAAAGCGTGTGTTGTAACGATTGGTAGCCAAGCATCGAGAACACAATCACCGCCGAGTCGCTTATATCTGTGTCAAGTTCGTAATAACCGTTACGATTGGTGGAAGTAAAAATTGACGAGTTTTCGATATGTACATTTGCCGATTCGATACTGCGATTGTCGGGGTCGATTACATAGCCATATACTCGCAGTTTGTTTTGCGAACTGAGGATAGCGGGAATAAATAATAAAAAAAGGAAAAGTATAACGGATTTATTTCTCATTCAATTTTATTTTTATCAAAAAAAAACAATAACCATTATCAAACGCACAAAATTCAAATTTATTTTAAGCAATCGTTGGCAATAGCAACAATAGTATCAACAGTCCGTTCTATTCCGAGCAGCGACGAATTGATAGTAAGATGATACGAGGAGGCAGTTCCCCATTGTTTGTTGGTAAAATAATTGTAAAAATTCGCCCGTTTTTTATCGGTTTTTTCAAGAATATCGAGCATCATATCGCGGTTGTTCGGCAAATTTTGGCGTTCGCTCAAGCGTTCAATGCGGTCGTTTATATCAGCGGTAATAAAAATGTTCAGGATGTTAGGATTATCGCGCAAAACATAGTCGGAGCCGCGCCCGACAAAAATACAGTCGTTCGTTTCGGCAAGCGAGCGGATAATATCGCTTTGAATTTTGAAAAGTGTTTCGTTATTGATATAATTATCCATTATGCCGGCAGTGGTGGGATGCCCGTGCAGCACGCCGTGAAAGAAAGTGAAACGCTTTTTTTCGTCGGCTTTTTCGTACAGTTCGGAACACAAGCCACTTTCTTTGGCAGCCATACTTATAAGTTCTTTGTCGAAAAACTGAAACCCGAGCCGATTAGCGAGTAATTCGCCGATTAGCCTTCCGCCTGCGGCATATTGCCTGCCGATAGTGATTATTTTATTCATAGCAAAATCGAATTTATAGTCGTTTATTAGTGCAAAAATAGCAAATAAAATGAATATGGCAGCAATTGAGCAGGCTATTTTTAAATTAATTAAGAAGTTGGGGGAGTTTGAAGTGTTTGAGTAGTTTGAATAGTTGCCTAATTAGTAGTTTTGTCTTTTATCTTTGCTCTTTGCTCTTTGTTCTGCTTTTTGTCTGAACTCCCGCATTGGCGGGACAAGTAATGATTTTAATATGATTTTATTGATTAAGATGATTAAGAAACGGAAAATAATGATTAATTGTTAATGGTAAATGGTTAATCTCCAAACATTCCCCTCTGTCCCATAAAGTCCTAAAATGTCCCAATGGCACAGAAAAAGAATTTTTTTGAACACGAAGGCACAAAGGCAAGAAGACACTAAAAATAACAATTAGTGATTAATAAAAAAACTACTAATTAGGAAACTCTCCGTTCTCCACAAAAAAAACCATCCGAAGGAGTGGATGTACATCCGGGGGATTTACTCTGGATTGCTTCGTGCCTCGCAATGACGGGCTGAGGCTGCTGTTTCCGATAACTTCTTTAACTTCCCATAACTTCCGTAACTTCTCAATTAACCAATTATCATTAACCATTTACCATTAATTAATCATTAAATCTTGTTTATTTTCTATCACTAACAAGTAAT
>JAITXR010000151.1 GCA_031284665.1 Paludibacter sp. | reverse complement strand
TCAACAGTGGCATCAGCCGAAGATGTATTTATTGGTGTAAGTTCAGGTTTTGATTCTAACACCAATGTGTTGATAGCCGACTCGCCTACCGAAAACGATTATCATAAATGTGTAGCCGTAAATTTGCCAAGCGGGAAACCATTGCGCACACAAATAAATTTGCTTGACAATGCCGGTAATTATAAAAAACAACTGACCGTAAAAGGAGTATTAAGAAGTTATTTCGGCATAAGTGGTTTGCGCGATTCGAGTGGCGAAACAGCCGATTTTATTTTTGATGCTGGCAGCAACCCTCCTGACCCAAGCGGTATTTTGAACGAAACATTGCTTACACAGGCAAGTTTCGATAAATTTACGGCTGTAAGCGTTAGTGGCGATTTGGCTTGGAATTTTAATGCAAATTATGGTGCTGTGATGAGCGGTTACGACACGCAATCGCACGCCAACGAGGATTGGTTTATTTCGCCGGTAGTAAATTTGGCAGGAAAATCGAATGTAGTTTTAACTTTCGACCACGCTCGCGGACCCGCTGCCTCAATGTCGGTTAGCACAGATAATTATACGCTGTGGATTGCTACAAATTATACTTCGGGAGCACCTTCGGCAGCCACTTGGACGCAACTTGCAATTCCAACTCACGCAACAGTGGCTTGGGCTTACGTTTCGTCAGGCAACATCGCAATTCCTGCCGACAAACTGACTGCTACTACACGTTTTGCATTTAAGTACATTTGCTCCGATAGCGAATCGGCAACTTGGGAAGTAAAAAATATAGTTGTGAAATAAATTGAGTAGTGTTAATTAGCAATTTGTTAATATGATTAAACGTAACACGTTTTTAAAAACGAGTTACGTTTAATTTTTCGCTGTGGGTAACAGCAAACTCCACCTGTCATTGCTTTTTGTCTGAACTTTGATTTTCTTGATTAACAAGATGCCAACTTCGGCTGTGCATCTCGTAATCCTTAACTCTAACTGGGGTTTGAAACCTTGTTAGAGTTTGTTTTGTAGTGGTTGCAAACGTAAAATCTATAACTTCCCTAACTTCTCAATTAATCATTTTTTAATTTCGCATTACTACGTTTTTATTACAAATTTGTGTAATTTTGCGTATCAAATATTACCAACAATCTCAATTTATTATGCTATATATCGAAACGATATTGCCATTGCCGCTCGCAGGCACTTTTACTTATTCCATCGATGACGAAATTCAGGAAAATATCGTGGTGGGAATGAGGGTAATCGTTTCGTTTGGGAAAAAGTATTATACTGCAATCGTAAAATCGATAAGCGAGCAAAAACCTGATGTTGATTTTTCGATTAAAGCAATTGTTTGTACAATCGACGATAAACCTGTTATAAACCAATTGCAACTGCACTTTTGGGATTGGATTGCGGAGTATTATCAAGCCAATTTAGGCGATATTTATCAAGCAGCAGTGCCGTCGGGATTGAAAATTGAGAGTAAAGCCAAAGTGTTTATTAACAGGGATTTTGAGTGTAGCACCCCTTTGTCCGACCGCGAAAATCGAGTTCTTGATGCTCTTTCGCCATTTGAATCGTTGAGCGTGGATGAACTGAATAAACGTTTGAGTATCAACAATTGTATGCCTGCCTTAAAATTACTCGTCGAAAAAGGCGCAGTGGAAATATCCGAAGAAATTACCGAAAAATTCCGCCCTCGAAGCGAAACAGTTATTCGCTTTGGCGAAACTGTGCATAGCGAAGTTGATATTAATATTTTGTTCGATGAAATAGCGAAAAATGCTAAACAGAAACAATTACTTTTGCAATTTTTAGAATTGACTGACGGAATTGAGATAATCGACAAAAAAGAAATTTCAAAAAAAGAATTACTTAAATCCTCCGGCTGTTCAACTTCGGTTTTATCATCGCTCGAAAAGAAAAATATTCTTGCAAGTTACAGCAAAACGATTGGCAGGCTTGATTTTTCGCAAATTCAAACAATTCCGCCTGCGCAATTAAATGAATATCAACAAATTGCAATCGAGCAAATTAAAACTCAATTTGTCGAAAAAAACGTTGTTCTGTTACAAGGAATTACCTCGAGCGGAAAAACCGAAATTTATATCCATTTATTAAAAACTGCCATTGAAAACGGGAAAACTGCCTTGTTGCTTGTTCCCGAAATTGCGCTCACAACCCAACTTACTACTCGCTTAATACGCATTTTTGGAAATCGACTTGGAGTATATCATTCTAAATTTTCGGATGCCGAGCGTGTCGAAATTTGGAATAACGTATTGGAAGGCAAACGTTACGATGTGATTGTAGGCGTGCGCTCATCGGTGTTTTTGCCATTTCAAAATTTGGGATTAATAATAGTTGACGAGGAACACGAAACAAGTTACAAACAATCGGACACTTCGCCGCATTATCACGCACGAAACGCCGCCATTGTGCTTGCCTCGTTCCATCAGGCTAAAACGCTGCTCGGAAGTGCCACGCCGTCGGTCGAAAGTTATTATAATGCCAAAGCCGGAAAATATGGATTAACAGAATTATCTCATCGTTATCAGGATATGCAACTTCCTGAAATTATGCTTATTGACCTTGCTGATGCGTACAAAAAGAAACGAATGACCGGACATTTTTCAAACGCTTTACTCGAAAAAATTGGCGCAACTCTACAAGCCAATGAGCAAATAATTATTTTTCAGAACAGGCGCGGATATTCGCCATATTTGGAATGTAAAGCCTGTTCGTATGTGCCAAAATGTAAAAACTGCGATGTTAGCCTCACAATGCATAAATATCTGCAAATTTTGACTTGCCATTATTGCGGATACACCGAAACAATTCCGCATAAATGCCCTGTTTGTAACGCCGATTCGCTCACAAATCGTGGATTTGGAACAGAAAAAGTGGAAGACGAAATTCACGAACTTTTTCCATCTGCAACAGTTGCACGAATGGATTTGGATACCACGCATACAAAAAAAAGTTATACCCGCATAATTACTGATTTTGAAAATCACAACACCGACATACTTGTTGGAACTCAAATGGTTACAAAAGGACTTGATTTTGATAATGTTGGTTTGGTGGCTGTGTTGAATGCTGATAATCTGCTCAATATGCCTGATTTTCGGGCAAACGAACGGGCATTTCAACTTTTAATGCAGGTAGGTGGCAGAGCCGGGCGTAAAAAAAAGCGCGGATTAGTGGTTATCCAGACTTCGCAACCATCGCATCCTATAATTAAAAATGTAGTGAATTACGATTATATTTCAATGTTTAACACGCAAATTTCAGAACGACACGCTTTTAGGTATCCGCCATTTTATCGCCTTATTACATTGACACTTAAACATAAAAATCCTGATGTGGTAAAACAGGCAGCGCAAGCATTAGTCGAAAATTTGCGAAAAGTTTTTGGGGTAAGAGTTCTCGGACCCAACGACCCATTAATTGCCAGAATACAAACGTATTACATAAAACAAATAATTCTGAAAATTGAAATATCGGCATCACACCAACGAGCAAAAGAAATAATTAAAAATCAAATAAATCAGATAAAAACCATCGGTGAATACAGGCAGGTTTTAATTTCGGTAGATGTTGACCCGATGTAGAAATTAGTTAATAGTTAATAGAGAAAAAACTACTAATTAGGTAACTACTCAAACAGTTAAAACATTCAAACTTCTCAAACTCTTCAAAAGAAATTACAAAAAAAATTACAAAAAATTTTGTGGGACAAAAAAAAAAGTTTAATTTTGCAACGTTTTCAAAAAAACAACTCAAATTGTTTGTCTCATGGTGTAATGGCAGCACAACAGTCTTTGGTTCTGTTTGTCTAGGTTCGAATCCTGGTGAGACAACATTTATTGTTGAAACATATCAGTATATTGCTGTCCTGTGGTGTAATGGTAGCACATCGGATTCTGGTTCCGCTTGTAAGGGTTCGAATCCTTTCAGGACAACACAAAACCTTGCAAATCGTTGATTTGCAAGGTTTTGTGTTTTTAATATTAAGGAAAACCGCCACGTTTTTTTACGTTACGTAGGATAGATTTCCAATAAACTGTAATACCTTATTTATTTATACTTAAACACTTCGTTAAAACTTACTTAAATGAAGTTTTAACGAAGTGTCAAATGCTTGAATTATAATTTTCCGTAGCGTTCTTCTTCGATTTGTTTCAGAGTATTGCCACGAGTTTTTGGTGCCCAAACTGTACCTACAACAAGCGCAAATACCAATAAGCCAATCATAAT
>JAITXR010000373.1 GCA_031284665.1 Paludibacter sp. | reverse complement strand
ATTGAAAACAAATATTTTTTCTCTTGTTTTGTAACAAAAAATAAACTTTGTCGTCCTTATTTATGAAACAATGTTTATAAAAAAAATAAAATTATGAAAAAAATTGCCATTCTAATTATTTCAGCGTTGATATTTAGTCAATCGGCTGCAGCGCAGGACATTAACAGTATTATTCGTAAAATTTCGCGAGCCGACGGCGTAGAACGTATAGCAATAGGCGGATTTCTATTTGCCGTAGGAAAAACTTTTTTGCCCAATGAGGCTAAAAATGACGTGATGAAACGCATCAGTGGCGTCGAAATAATATCGTCAGAAAACAATGCCGATGTAAATGTCAAATTGATTGACGCTTTGAAAAATTTTTCGGGAAACAAAGAATTTGATGTCCTCGTAAAAATAAAAGATGGCGATGAGTCGGTGTTGATTATCTCCGAAAAAAAGAAAGACCATATTAAATCGCTCATTATCATTGCGATGGAAGGAAATGAGCTGAATATCGTAAAAGTAAAAGGCGATATTCGTAAATCGGACATCGAACAGTTAATGGCTGATTTTGACCCCCAAAAGAAGAAAAAATGACCGCCGAAAGTTTCAAAAAAACATTTCTGCCCTATCACAAAAAATTGTATCTGATAGCCTGCCGCATTCTCCACAATCAACAAGATGCCGAGGATGCTGTACAGGAAAGTTATATCAAACTTTGGAATCAGCGCGATAAAACAGTGGAAATAATTGACACAGAGGCATTTGCTGTTGTTACGCTCCGAAATGTATGTTTGGATAAATTAAAAAGCGTTCGGCAAAAATTTGACCAGCCTGACGAAAATCAGGCAGATAATGCGCTACTCGACACTCAAATTGAAAATAGCGAACAAATGTCAGTTGTGCTGAAAATAATCGAAACATTGCCTGAATATCAACGCATTGTTGTTCAAATGAAACATTTTGACGATTTGTCATTCAACGAAATTGCACAGGCTACCGGACTGACCGAAGTAAATATACGGGTTTTGCTATCGCGAGCCAGAAAAAACATAAAAGAAAAATACTTACAATATGAATGAAATTAAAAAAATGCTCAACAGTTTTTACGCCGGAACTATTGATAATGAGCAAGAAAAACAGTTATTAGACTATTTCCGGAGCAACCATACAGCAGCGGAATTTGAAAAAGACAGGATAATTTTTATGTCGCTCTATTCCAATCAAAACAGTGAAGAAATTCCGCCTTTGCTCGAAAAAAAATTGGATAATTTGATAGATAATTTGGCGGCGAGTGAAGCAAAAACCCATCCAAAACATCAATATCTTTGGATGTATATTAGTGGCGCAGCGGCTGCCATAGCATTGATAATTACTTTGGGATTAAATTTTGCGAACAACAAAATTATTGAAAATCAACCACTTGAATACGCCGAAATCAGTCCGTCCGACCAACAAAAAATAGAACAGGCACAACAAGCCTTGCGATTGGTGTCGTCAAAATGGAATAAAAGCATAGCGATGACTTCGCAAATTGATGTTAATTTAAATCGCTTAACAAACAATATAAATAAAATTAAACAACTTAATACCAAATCATTATGAAACGACTTTTTTTAACTACAGCATTATTCACAACTTTATTTTTCGGCATTCAAGCGCAAAGCAATATGTTTCAGCGACTTGGCAACAACAAAGATGTTTCGGTAGTTTACATATCCAAAGCCCTGCTTTCGCTCGCCGGCTCTATTCCCATTGGCGATGCCGACATTTCCGGCTTGATGGATAAATTGGAAGGCATCGAAATTTATTCTTCCGAAACGCCCGCCGCCATTAAGTTTATAAAATCGGAATTTAACAAACTTACTACGGAAAAATCCGAATTGGAAGTTCTGATGAAGGCTAAAGAAGGCGAACAGCATTTCGATTTTTTTGCACGAAAAGGCAAAGATGGGAAAATTCTTGAATTAGTAATGTTTAGCGATGAGCCAAACGAATGTTCAGTTATCCGAATTAGTGGGCATTTTGCAATGGAAGACATCGAAAAAATAACAAAAAAAATGAAATAAGGCAAAAAAGCGGTTAATCACTTTTTTGGGGGGATTACTTCGCAAAACTTTTTGAGTTGAGAAACAAGAACATTAAAATTGAAAGTAAATAAATGCTTGTAAATCAGCAGAAATAAATTGATAGATAACGAAAATCACGATTATTATCACCGCCATCATCGCCCACAACGGCAAGGATGCAAAGCAAATACGGTATCGCCGCTTAAAACGGTCGGGCAGCCAATGAATAATCATCCCTGCTGCAAAAAGTAAAAATATGCCGCGATAACCCCAAATAATATCGTCGATAATTGTAAAATCCCAAGTCCCGCCAATTTGCTTTACCATATTTCGGGCAGTATTCCACGCTGCGAGATTTGCGTCTGCCGGGTCGAGATTTGAGCCGCTGCGGAAAAACAAACGAGTAAATGTAATAAAAACAAAGGTTTGAAACACAGCCCAAGCAGTCGCAAGTCCTTTGAATTGATAATTGAAAATCGGCAATCGATAATTCTTGCTCGACAGCCAAATTTTTGCGAAATTGTAAATAAAACGAATAAATGTTCCTCCAAACAATATGGCAGTCCACACAAAAGCGATTTTCAGGATAGGAAATTTGTAAGTATAATACAAAATTGCAAAAGCAGAAGTTATGACACACAGTATTATTGTCCTGATTTTTATGCTTTTATCTTTCCAAAATTTATAAATCAACATTCCTACGCCATTCAATCCTCCCCAAATCATAAAATTCCAACTTGCGCCGTGCCACAGTCCGCCGAGCAACATCGTGTTGAGCATATTAAGGTTGGTAGTAGTGGTTTTCCGCTTTTGCGGTCTGAAACGAATTATCAGCCACACCGCTGCGGCAATAGCAATAAATACGCCACCAACAACAAGGCTGCCCGAAAGTATAGTCGCCACCGCTGCAATGCAAACTATAACCGCATAAGTGCCAAACGACGCATTGCGGTTGCCTCCAAGCGGAATGTAAAGGTAATCCTGCAACCAGCGCGAGAGCGAAATATGCCAGCGTTTCCAAAATTGCGATGCGTTAGTGGCTTTATAGGGCGAATTGAAATTTTGCGGCAGATAAAACCCAAACAGCATTGCCACGCCAATTGCAATATCGGTATAACCGCTAAAGTCGGCATAGACTTGTAAAGAGTACAAAAATAAGCCCATTAAGTTTTCAAAACCGGTGTACATTGTCGGATTATCGAAAACCCTATCAACAAAATTTACAGCCAGATAATCGGAAAGAATAATTTTTTTTGCCAATCCGTTTAATATCCAAAAAACCGCAATGCCAAACTGCCGCCGCGAAAGGAAAAATTTCTTGTAAATCTGTGGAATAAACTCGTTGGCTCGCACAATAGGACCGGCTACCAGCGCAGGGAAAAAACTGACATAAAAAGCGTAATTAAAAAAGTTCTTTACCGGCTCTAATTTCCGCCTGAAAACATCCATTATGTAACTGATATTCTGAAAAGTATAAAACGAAATGCCAACAGGTAACAAAATATTACTTATGTCGAAACGTCCGGAAGCAGTAAAACTGTTGCCTATTGCTGCAAAAATATCGAAAACTTTGATTTGTATGCCAAAAATATTGTTCACAACATCGGCAATAAAATACGAATATTTGAAATACGACAGCACTAATAAATTTACAACAATACCCGCAACTAAATATATTTTGCGACTTTTTTCGCTTGTTGACTTTGCTATGTTATTGGCTGTGAACATATTCCACAGAGTATCAAAAAACAAGATAAGCACAAAAAGACCGCTCGTTTTGTAATAAAAAAAGAAACTGAAAAACGCTAAAAAAGCATTTCGGAGAAGGATTTTACTTTTGAGCAACGAAAAACCGGCAAACACAATAGCAAAAAACGCCCAAAAGTAAAATTGAGTGAAAAGCAACGGAAAATCGGAGTTGAAAACAAATATGTCTTTCAGAAAATTAAGTAACACGGCGTAAAAGAATAATCAATGGTTAAATTGCAGACAAAAATCTATATTGAAGAAACGCTAACAACCTATAAATAATATTGTTAGCGTTTATCGTTGTACCCGAAGCGGGACTTGAACCCGCACAGCCGTGAAGCCAAAGGATTTTAAGTCCTTCGTGTCTACCATTCCACCATCCGGGCAGACAAATAAAAAATGTTCGAGCGGAAAACGGGACTCGAACCCGCGACCCCGACCTTGGCAAGGTCGTGCTCTACCAACTGAGCTATTTCCGCAATTATATTTTTGCAATTATTTCAAAATGTTAGTAATTTCGTCTTGCCAAGGTCGGAATTTCCGTATCCATCCTTTTGGGGCAAGGTCGTGCTCTACCAACTGAGCTATTTCCGCAATTATATTTTTGCAATTATTTCAAAATGTTAGTAATTCAATCTTGCCAAGGTCGGAATTTCCGTATCCATCCTTTTGGAGCAAGGTCGTGCTCTACCAACTGAGATATTTCCGCAATGATATTTGCAATTATTTCTGAAAACGTCTGCAAAAGTAATTTTTTTTTTCAACAATACAAAAAGAAAGT
>JAITXR010000368.1 GCA_031284665.1 Paludibacter sp. | reverse complement strand
TTCTCAAATTTCTGTTTAATATCAGAAAATATCCTGTAACAACAGCCATCGCCATTTCGCTAACAGTTACTAATATCATTCTGCGCCATCCCATTTCCAAAAAATAGTGAAAATATAAAGAAAAAATGCCGCAAGCAATATGCTCAATAAATTATGCTAATCAATACAGTAACACTTATTGTTGTTGTCTTGCATTTTTTTGATTTTCGCAGCAAAGATAATATTTTTTTATCATTTACTTTCCAATAACCGCATTTATCAGATGTTAATAAACACAAATTACTATTCGTATATAAAAGAGTGCTTACGCTTAATAAATAAACAAGAAGACAGAAAGGCAAAAAGACATTTTTTTTACGTCATTTCTTTAATTCTTAATTTCTACATTTCTTAATTCTTTACTATAATGACGGGCTAAGGTTGCTGTTACCCGCACCGTGTACCTTGCTCCGTGCAGCGTGTACCTGCGGTCGTAATTCGTAATTTTTTTGTCTTTGCTCTACATTCTACATTTTACATTCTACATTTGTTTCAAACGCATTCCAGCCTTGTGCTTTTAACGGCACTTCTTCGCCTTGTCTGCCGACCAGATTTAATCCGTATTCCGGCTTGGTGATATGACCGATAATCGAAATATTATCAAGCGTTAAAATTTTATTATAATCGTCGAGATTTGCCGTAAATAACAATTCGTAATCTTCTCCGCCATTCAGAACAGCAGTTACAACGTTGAAATTCAGGTCTTCAGCCATTGCCTCCGTCTGCAAACTAACCGGCAGTTTGTCTTCATAAATTTGACATCCCGCCTTGCTTTGCGTACAAATATGAAAAAGTTCGGACGACAATCCATCCGAAATATCCATCATTGCAGTCGGAATAATATTTTTTGCAGCAAGTTGTTCAATTATATCGCGCCGTGCTTCGGGTTTTAATTGACGTTGCAAAATATAATCCTTACCTGTAAAATCTGGTTGAGCATCAGGGTCGCCGGCGAACACAATTTTTTCGCGTTCGAGTAGTTGCAGCCCCATATATGCCGCTCCCAAATCGCCCGAAACGCACACAAGGTCGTTCTCTTTTGCACCATCGCGATACACAATTTTACCGTCTTCGCCTTCACCAATACAGGTAATCGAAATTGTCAAGCCGGTAAGCGATGCCGACGTGTCGCCACCTACCAAATCCACATTATAATTCCGGCAAGCAAGGTTTATGCCTTCGTAAAGTTCGTCGAGCATTTCCACAGTAAAACGTTTTGAAACACCGAGTGATACTGTTATCTGGCGTGGTTGACCATTCATTGCGTAAATATCCGAAAAATTAACTATTGCGGCTTTGTAACCGAGATGTCGAAGGGGCGTATAAACCAAATCGAAATGTATGCCTTCGAGCAATAAATCGGTAGTTACAAGTGTTTTTTTGCCGGCATAATCAAGCACAGCCGCATCGTCGCCAACAGATTTGAGCGTAGATGAATTAACGCTTGTAAAACGAGATGTCAAATGACTGATTAACCCAAATTCTCCAAGTTTTGATATTTCCATATTTGTAAATTATTAACAATTAAAAGAATTTCGACAACCAATTCACAATATCATTTCCATTAGCAAGCACCAGCAAAGCAAGCACTAATCCCATCCCAATTTTCAGCGAAATCTCCATAAAACGGTCGCTTGGTTTGCGGCGAGTAATAAGTTCGTAAAGCAGAAAAAGCAAGTATCCGCCGTCGAGAACAGGGATTGGCAGTATATTCATAAATGCAAGTATTACAGATAACAGCGCGGTCATATTCCAAAACTTGTACCAATCCCAAGTTGACGGAAAAATGCTGCCCATTGATATAAATCCGCCTACATTTTTTGCTCCCGCTTTGGTAAAAACAAGCCTGAATTGTTTTATATACGACATCAGAGTTTCAACTCCAAGTTTCAATCCGGCAGGGAAAGCAGAAAAAAATCCGTATTCTAAAGTCTTAGTTTTGAAGTATTTATTTGCATTTACCAAACCAACACCTATTGTTCCCGCGTCAGAGATATTAATGCTGTCAGTAAATATTTTATTTTGACGAAAATAAGTAATATCAATTTTCTTTCCGCCACACAAAGCAAGTTCTTGACGAATTAACGACAAATCGGCAAGATATTTTCCATTAACGGCTACAATACTGTCGGATTTTTGCAAATGAATAGCCTCTGCCGGTGAATTAGGCATTACACTGTCAACCACAAATGGCATTCGGATGGCGGTGATAAACATTTTTGCGCGAACATTAAGCCATTGTTCTGAAAAATCTTTGCCCAACAAAAGTGTAATACTGTCGTTTCCACGCAATACAACTACATTTTGTTTTCCTTCGATAATAATTTTTGATGTAATTTCCGAAATATCCGTTATAGTATCTCCATTTATAGTTAAAATTCGGTCGCCATTCTCAAAACCATTGTCGAGAGCAATTTGGCAATAATTGAACCCCATATATGCGTTTTGAGCGGGGATTGTCTGTTCGCCCCAATTAAAAAGCACCATTGCAAACACAATTATAGCCAGAATAAAGTTAAAAATCACTCCACCAGCCATTACAAACATTCGTTGCCACACGGGGCGACTTTCGAGTGCCCATTTTTCGTATCGAACAGTTTTTGCACCTTCGTCCATCGACTCGTCAAGCATCCCGCCAATTTTGCAGTATCCGCCCAGCGGCACCCAGCCCAAGCCAAATTCGGTTGTTTCAGGATATTTTCGCCAATCGGCATCGTCAAATTCTTCGAGTGGTATATTTTCAAAAATGCCTTTCCCTTTATTGTCGTGCAGCGGGTCGCCATCCGAATCAAGTTTAGGGCGGAAAGCATCGGGAATGTTCCGCGCAAAAAAGCGAAATTGCCATTTACCTTTAATTTTTTTTGCTCGTACAAGCGAAAAATTCGGGTTAAAAAACATATAAAATTTATCGACCCGCACCTTAAAAAGACGAGCAAATAAAAAATGTCCCAATTCGTGAATAACAACAAGTATCGATAACGATAGCAGCAATCCTGCCGCTTTGACAATAATTTCCATAAATTAAGTATAAAGTGTTTATTATTAATTATTTAAGAGTAATAGTAGATTTGAAATATTATAATATTTTAAGTTTGATTTTTTCCACTCGCGCGGGCTTG
>JAITXR010000121.1 GCA_031284665.1 Paludibacter sp. | reverse complement strand
CGGATTGAGCATCTGTATTTGGACGAATGGGTACGCGATATGCACAACAAACGTCTTGTAAATCTGCATTATGGCGATATGACCGATTCGAGTTCGCTTATCCGCATCATCCAGCAAGTGCAGCCCGACGAAATTTATAATCTTGCCGCACAGTCGCACGTTAAAGTATCGTTCGATGTGCCGGAATACACCGCTGAGGCAGATGCTGTGGGCACTTTGCGAATCTTGGAGGCTGTCAGAATACTCGGTTTGGAAAAGAAAACTCGAATTTATCAAGCATCCACATCCGAACTTTACGGCAAAGTACAGGAAGTGCCGCAGAAAGAAACTACCCCTTTTTATCCCCGCTCGCCTTACGGAGTGGCAAAACAATATGGATTTTGGATTACAAAAAACTACCGCGAAAGTTATGGTATGTTTGCCTCAAACGGAATACTTTTTAACCACGAAAGCGAACGGCGTGGCGAAACTTTTGTTACCCGTAAAATTACTTTTGCCGTAGCGCGAATTGCTCAAGGACATCAAAACCGCTTATATCTCGGCAATCTTAACTCCTTGCGCGACTGGGGTTATGCACGAGATTATGTGCAATGTATGTGGCTGATTTTGCAGCACCACACGCCCGACGATTGGGTAATCGCTACCGGCGAAATGCACACTGTACGCGAATTTTGCACTTTGGCATTTAACGAAGCCGGCATCGAACTGCGCTGGGATGGCGATGGAGTGAACGAAAAAGGAATAGATGTGAAAACCGGTAATATATTGGTGGAAGTTGACCCGAAATATTTCCGCCCTGCCGAAGTCGAGCAACTGCTGGGCGACCCAACAAAAGCAAAAACCTTGTTGGGCTGGAATCCTACACAAACGCCATTCCCCGAACTTGTAAAACTTATGGTACGCCACGATATGGAAAAAGTGGCAAAAATGTTTAAATAAAACCAGCACTATGAACAAAACCGATAAAATATATATCGCCGGTCATCGTGGTTTGGTTGGGTCGGCTATCTATAACAACCTGAAAACCAAAGGTTACAGCAATATTATTGGCAGAAATCACTCAGAATTAAATCTGCTCGATGCCGCTGCCGTAAAAAAGTTTTTCGATAGCGAACAGCCTGAATATGTAATACTTGCAGCCGCAAAAGTAGGAGGAATAGGCGCAAATAACACTTACCGCGCCGATTTTATTTACGAAAATTTGCAAATTCAGCAAAATGTAATCGGCGAAAGTTTTCGGCATAATGTCAAAAAATTGCTTTTTCTGGGTAGCACCTGCATTTATCCACGCGATGCCAATCAGCCAATTGCTGAAACACAGTTACTTACCGCTCCTCTCGAATATACAAACGAGCCTTACGCAATAGCCAAAATTGCCGGATTGAAAATGTGCGAAAGTTTTAATATCCAATACGGTACAAATTATATTGCCGTAATGCCTACTAATTTGTATGGACCGAACGACAATTTTCATCTCGAACGCAGCCACGTTATGCCCGCAATGATACGAAAAATTCATCTTGCAAAAAATCTGATGGAAGGCAACTTGGAGGCAATTCGCAAAGATTTGAACAAACGACCGGTCGAAAATATCAGCGGTGATGCGCCGGAAAGCGAAATTATCTCAAAACTCGAAAAATACGGCATTTTTACCAACAAACTTGTGCTGTGGGGAACAGGAAAACCGTTGCGCGAATTTCTGTGGAGCGAAGATATGGCTGATGCATCGGTGCATATTCTCGAAAATATTAATTTCAGCGATTTAAGGGCAAATCAAACTCAAATCCGAAATTGCCATATAAATATCGGCACAGGCAAGGAAATTTCGTTACAAGAATTGTCGCAATTAGTGAAAACTACTGTCGATTATAAAGGAGAAATTGCTTTTGATGCCGAAAAACCCGACGGCACAATGCGCAAACTCTGCGATGTAAGCAAATTGCACTCGTTGAATTGGAAACATAAAGTGGAAATCGACAATGGAGTTAAAATGCTGTACGAATGGTATTTAACAAATTAGAAATCCAAAAATGATTACTCCCGAACAACAGATTTTATTTCTTGCTGCAAAAATCAATCTTTCGGCAGACGAACTTGCACAACTCGACAAACTGCTGCAAACGGTAAAAAATTGGGATAAATTGCTCGAATTACTGACGACCCACGCCGCCGCGCCACTGTTTTACAGTAAATTGAAAAATTTGAAAAACGCTGCTCTCATTCCACAAAACATCCAATCGCTGCTGATGCAAACTTATTATAAAGTAATGAAAAACAACATTTTACTTTATGATGCTTTTTCTCAATTACTTGCTCAATGCGCCGAGCAGAAAATAAAAATCATTGCACTCAAAGGAATTTATCTTGCTCAAACGCTCTATGGCGACATTGCCCTCCGACAAATGAGCGATATTGATATTCTGGTAAATCAAAGCGACGGACAAAAAGTGCTTGAAATTTTAAACTCGCTCGGATATAAATCAGCAGCGGGGCATCTGTCTGATTTTATTGACGATACAAGCGGACTTGTGCATTACGACCCAATGGTACGCGACAATATTATTGTAGAATTGCATATCAATTTGCACTACAAAAATCGCAATTATTCGATGGACACAAAGCAAGTTATCGAAAATTCGGAGGAAGTAAACATCAATAATTGCAAGGTCTTTTCCCTTGATATTTACGACCTTATAATTTATCTCTGCATTCATACCGACAAACATTTTGGCGAAGCCGGACAAACTCAATTTACCGTTTTTTACGATTTGCTAAATATTCTCGAAATACGCGGAAACGAAATAAATTGGAACAAATTGGAACAAAGAGCAAGCGTATATAATGCTAACGAAGTGGTTTTCAAATATCTACTGCTTACGGCATTTTATTTTAATGCACATTTACCATCTCAAATAGGTGATAAATACAATTTTTTAATTTCAAAAAAAATTCACCGATTATTTAGAAAAAACTTGCAAAAAATCACACTAAATCAATACACTACAATACATTTTGCCACAATACGCCAAATGCAATCCAACAGCAAGCGATTGCATTATATTTTTGACGCACTTTTCCCACCCAAAAAATTTATGCTCTTAAAATATTCTCCGAAAAATCCGAAGTTTTATTGGCTTTACTATCCGGTACGCCATTTTCGAGCAGCAAAATATGTTTTTTTAAATATGTTTTGAAAGGTTTGAATAGTTTGAGTAGTTTTTTTGTCTTTTTTTAATAAAAAAAACTGTTTTTTTCACATACACTTGGAAATCTCGAAATTTTAATCTAATTTTGCAAAAGAAATTAACCCACTATGATAACAAAACGCGAAAATCATCTTTCCAGCATAATGATTACTGTTCAAGTAGCACTTTCTTTGCTACTTTTTTATGCTACTAACCTGATTATTCCTCATTATAATACAAACACATTAGACATTCTGTTTTATATGTCGCAAATATGTATTATCTGGGTGTTTTTGTTGGTTAAACTGCGGCTGGGAACTATTTTTCGGATGAAAAGCATCCTTAATATGATAAAAGGTTATTTGGTAATGATAATCATAGGCGGCACACTGCTGATACTCGAAACTTTTGTCTGCCGAATGTTGGGTTACACTGCTTTCGCTTACAAAAACACTCTGCTTTTTATCGCTCTTGATTTTGCATTGCTCGTAGTATTCAAACTTGCTTTTTATTATGCGGTAACAATATTAAACCGAATAGGGAAAACTTACATCAACGTTGTTATCATAGCCGATGCACTGTCCTCACAATTTATCCGCGAGTTTATTAAAAACAATGATTGGGGCTACAAACTTATAGCAATTATTTCGCCGACAGACGAATTGAGTGAACAGTTTGAAAACGTCAAAGTAATGGCAAATAATGAAGAAATAATAGATTTTGTTATTCATAATCAAATCAGCGAGGTACTTTACTGCATTCCTTTGACAGACAAATTTTATCAGATTGAAAACCTAATTTCCGAAATAGAAGAAATTGGAGTTTCATCCTATTTGGTACAGGAGAGTTTTCTCAAAAACATCCACAACAATCCCACTTATAAGAAAAATATTAGGCAAATAAGTGGTACTCAACATTATATTTCGCTGAAATTAAAAGCACTACTTGAATTAACTTTTTCGAGTATGGTACTTGTAATTTTCTCTCCTTTATTTGCATTAATCGCATTTCTTATTTTACTTGACGATGGCGGACCTATCTTTTTCCGTCAACAACGGATTGGAGTTAATGGCAGGCGTTTTATGTGTTATAAATTCAGAACAATGGTAGTAAATGCCGAACAAATGTTAGAAAAACTTAAAGACCTCAACGAGGTAAGCGGTCCGGTGTTCAAGATAAAAAACGACCCTCGAATAACAAAAATAGGAAAATTTTTACGCAAAACATCGCTCGACGAACTACCTCAGTTTTACAATGTGATAAAAGGCGAAATGGCAGTAGTAGGACCTCGACCGCCACTGCTTTCCGAAGTGCAGCAATATAAACGCCCGCAATTACGGCGACTCAGTATGAAGCCCGGCATCACTTGCATTTGGCAAGTTGAAGGGCGCAACAAAGTATCTTTTGACGAATGGATTGAAATGGATTTGCAATATATTGACAATTGGTCGCTATGGTTAGATCTTAAATTAGTTTTAAAAACAGTCATAATTATATTTAAAGGTACAGGAAGTTGATTCTATTTTCAGATTTTTAACTCTAAAAAACAAATATCTATTTTATGGAAAATCAGTGGTTTGAATGCAAAGTAAAATTCGATAAAAATGCCGAAGATGGTAAAATTATCAAAGTAAACGACTCGTATTTAGTTAATGCTCTGTCGTTTACCGAAGCCGAAGCGCGAATAATCGAAGAAATGAAACCGTATATTAGCGGCGAATTTGAAGTGTCGAACATTAAGCGCGTAAAAATTCAAGAATTGTTTGAAAACGAGCAGGGCGGAAATTGGTATCGTGCTAAAATTGAGTTAATTACTTTCGACGACGAGAAAAATATCGAAAAACGCACGCCACTTGCATATTATGTTTGCGCAAGTACAATAAAAGATGCACACGAAGGAATAGTTGCGGGATTGAAAAACACAATGGCTGATTATGAGATTGTTACGCTTACGAAAACTGCCATTACCGACATTTTCAAATATGTAGTTCCTGAAAAGAAAGTTTCAGAAACCACCGTTGACTAATTCAAGCACTTTTTCAACCTTTGTGGCAAGCGGCAATTCGGCATCAAGCCAATGAATAGTAAATCCGCGCCGTTCCATTCCTCTAAACCACGTCATTTGGCGTTTTGCAAAGCGATGAATGGAAATTTCAAGTCCGGTAAACATTTCATTATATGTAATTTGCTTTGTAAGATACAAAGTTAAATACTTGTATTCCAGACCATAATAAATCAAATCGGCAGGGGCAATGCCATTGTCGAGCAAATGTTGCACTTCGTCTAACATCCCGTTTTCCAAGCGAGAATTAAGTCGTTGTGTAATTTTTTGTCGCCGTAAATCACGGTCAATATCGATGCCGATAATTATTGTTTTCACAGGCTTAAATTCCTGATAATCTGCCGGTTGCTTTGTAGTGTATTCGGCTATTTCTATTGCTCTAATGGCTCGCTTTGCCGAATCGAGGTCTGTTGTATTATGCAGCGAAACGTAACTGCTTAAAATTGTTTTTAATTCGTCTAACGATTTGTTTTCAAGCCTTTTACGTAACTCCGTATTTTCGGGAACAGAATATAATTTGTAACCTTTCAGCACTGCCTCGATATATAAACCTGTGCCACCGCATAAAATCGGAAATTTGCCACGTTTGCAAATGTCGTTATAAGCATTAAAAAAATCGTGTTGATATTCATAGAGATTATATTTTTCGCCGGCATTGCAAATATCAATAAGATGATACGGTATTTTTTTGCCTGCCACAGAATAATCCTGCAAATCTTTTCCCGTACCAATATCCATAGCGCGATACACTTGACGCGAATCGGCACTTATAATTTCAGCATTAGTTTGAGCCGCCACAGCAGCCGCAAGTGCCGTTTTGCCCGAAGCGGTAGGACCGAGAATAGTAAGCATAATTATAGGATTTTTACTTTTTGATATTCGAGAAACGAAAAAAATCCCGTATCAAAACAATCGATGCGGGACTGACTTTTAAGTAACAAAGAAATTATTTTGTTTGTTCCATTCGTTTTGCGTAGCGGTTCATAAATTTTTCCACGCGACCGGCAGTATCTACCAAGTTCGATTTGCCTGTGTAAAAAGGGTGCGAAGAACTTGAAATTTCGAGTTTGATAACCGGATATTGAGTTCCATCAATTTCAATTGTTTCTTTTGTAGCAACAGTTGAACGCGAAAAAAATGTATCTCCATTCGACATATCTTTAAATACTACCGTGCGGTAATTTTCGGGGTGAATTCCACTTTTCATTGTTTTATTTTTTTGTAATTATTGTTTTAATTCAGAATTTTGGTTTGCAAAGGTATATTTTTTTCAACAAACTACAAAATATCTCGGTAAAATTTTATAAAAAAAGAAAAAAAATAGTACATTTGCAGTCGCTAAGCAAAAAAAA
>JAITXR010000138.1 GCA_031284665.1 Paludibacter sp. | reverse complement strand
CAAATTACGGCATACTTGCGCCTTATGGGGCTTTTACTGCTTTTACCAACATTGCGATTGCAAATCGTAGCATGTTATTGACAAGGAATAAACCAATAGTATTTCATTATTTTTTCTTTGATTAGAATATCTCGTAATGTACCCGAAATGATTATTTTCTTATCTGCTTGAGCACCACTACCAAAATACTCTTTAGTTTTATAAATATGAGGCAAAGGATTTTTATGTTCCGGAAAAAAACCTTGTACCATTGGATGGTATTTTGTTCTTCTACATATACTACAAGTTTCTGCAACATAATCAGATAAATTTACCGTTTCTTCTATTTCCGGTAAAACAAGTTGAATAATGCTGTCAATAACTTTATCGCTTTTATACAACTTAACGTCGCAACATTTTATATCTAATGGTTCAAAAATCTTTTTATATACATCAACATTGAAAAAAAGTTCGCCAAAAGTCCAATGCAACCCAAACATAAGATGTTTAGGAATGTTTTTGAGTCGGAATGCATCTTTTTGTTTAAAACCTATTCCACAAATTGGGCAATAGTTATCCAAATTATACGTCAATTTTTTATATCCATTATCATTTTCCGATTGTGGATACCCACCCTCATTCCAACCTTGTATAACGCAATACTTTGAATTTAGACGTTCTTCTTTGGAATAATCGAATCCACGCACATTATAAACATCCCATTTTTTAAAATATGGCTCTAATTTGAAATATAACTCATTTTCCTCGATAAAAATATTATTAAATCCTTCTTTTACAGTTAATCCAAACTGATTTAATATCTGTATTTGTTCTGAATTCCACCAAGTAGAAATTTGCCTGACTGCTTTCATATAAATAATTATGATTTATTTTATTATCAATATTGTTTAGATTTGCCTATGCACCGACTACAAAGCGAGAACAAGCGGACAGGCACAACTTGTCCCGATTTATCGGGATTGTTTATTGGCACATTAATTCCTACATTTCTTAATTTCTTCTGGATTGCTTCCTCGATAAATCCACGATAAATCGGGAGACCTCGGGACAGGTCGGGAAATACCCTCGCTAATCGGCTTGCCGCTTGGTTTACCAAGAATGACGGACTGCGGCTGTGTATCCCTTTCGTGTACCTTGCACCGTGTATCCCTTTATCGCATCACCGCATTAATCATCGCCTCCGGGTTGTTGCAACTGATAATATAGATTTTGTCGTTGGTTTTAATTGTAATTTTATCTGCGGAGTTGGTTACATAACTGAAATAATCGCCCAAAGCCGGACTGTTCAATTTTCCAATATAACCCCAAAAACCGCCGGATGCAAATATTCTGACACTATTAACGGTGTCAACGGCTTTTGTCCTTTCGATTTGCTGAATATCTGCAATTTTGATTGATACAGTTCCGATTATTTTTGTTACTGTAATTTCGCTGTCGTTAATCGAAACTTTGATTGGCAAAAACGATAATGTACCGAATAACAGCACTATGCATAATAAGGATGAGGATAAGCACATTATTTTTGTGCTAAGTTGTTTGCTGTGCGAATATGCTTTGTATTTCACAAAACACCACACTGCTGCGCCTAATAAAACTATGGTAGTAATTACTGAAATTACAAGTACCGTTAAATCCCAAGAACAATATGAGGTCATTTTATATGTGTTTTAGTTCGTTTGAGTTCGTTAATTATTAAATCGTTGTTTTGGCAACTGAAAACATAGTTTTTCCCGCCGAAAGTTTGCACCAAAAACGTTTGGTCGTAATTGCAAACGTATGAATTGTAATTGCCGATTTTTGCATTTGCAAATATGCCGATATACCCACAAAAACCTCCACTGCCAAATTTTCGGACATCCGAATTATCCTGTACATAAGTATCAATCCTTTTAATATCAGAGCGTTTAATAACGGTTGAGCCTAACAGTTTTTTGAGTTCCAATTGTTTGTCGGTCAGAACGATAGAGATAGGTGATTGCGCGGCAAAGTAAAGTACTACCAAAGCTAAAATAACCACAGCAAACACTATAAGGTCATCCCATTTATAACTTAACTCGCGAATCAAAAAAAATTCTGTGGCAAGCAGCACCGCGCCAATTGCTATTGTTGCCACAATTACCGAAGCACTCCAATTTACTTTTTGTTTTATTATTTGCATAATGACTGTTATTATTTTTCGCAAAGTTATTATTATTTTTTAATTATATTATTTTTTAGTGTGAATTTCCTTACCAGTTAATAAAATATTGCAGCTGCAGATAATGCAAATGCACATAATTTTGTATATTTGCAAAAAATTGAATACTTAAATTACAATGAAAATTTCAAAAATCGAAGCGGGTTATTTTTATATTGATGGCGGTGCTGCTTTTGGTGTAGTTCCAAAAATTGTGTGGAATAAACGTTATCCCGCTAATGCCGATAATTATTGCCGAGTGGCAACTCGTTGTTTGTTGGTTGATACCGGCGAGCATAAAGTTTTGTTCGATACCGGTGCCGGCGACAAACAGCCCGATTATCTGAAACTGTACCGTTTCGAGACGATGCCAAATCTGAAAAACGCTATCAATCAAGCAGGTTACGATTGCGCCGAAATTACCGATGTGGTGTTTACTCACTTGCATTTTGACCACGCCGGTGGCGCAACTGTCTATAATTCAGATAAAAGCAAAGTTGAGTTGCTTTTCCCGAATGCCACACATTGGGTTGGCAAAGCGCAGTGGGAAAATTTTCTTGCGCCAAATGTGCGTGAGGGCGATTCGTATTTTGCCGAAAATGTGCAGCCAATAATGGATGCCGGAAAATTAAATTTGGTGAGCGAAAATCTTTTTATTGCTCCCGAAATTGAGTTGCGCCTTTATCACGGGCATACTGTTGGGCAGTTGGCAGGCTATATTCACAGCGGAGATAAAACTTTGCTTTTGGCTGGCGATGTTATTCCGCTTGCAGGAAATGTGCCGTTGGCTTGGCTGTCGTCGTTTGATATTCAGCCAATTATTGCAATGGAAGAGAAAAAAATATTGCTCGACGAGGTGGCAGATGGCAATTATTATTTGGTTTTTGTTCACGATTCGTATAACGAGTGCGCTACTGTTGTGCATAATTATTATAAACACAAAGTAGATAAAACCTTCAAATTGAGCGAGATAGTTTGATTTTCGCTACACTAAACGTTCGATTACAAGGCGGATTTTTTCGTAAGTTTTAATTGTATTTGGCACAAGCGGAAGGCGCAGCACGTTTTTGATAAAGCCCATAATGGCGAGCATACTTTTCACTCCGGCAGGGTTTCCTTCCACAAAAAGCAGACTGAAAAGTTCGGTAAAACGGTGATGAATTGAGCGGGCATTTTCGTAGTCGCCATTTAGTGCGAGGCGTACCATTCTGCCAAATTCGCGCGGGAAAGCGTTGCCAATTACCGAAATAACGCCCACTGCACCGAGTGTTATCAACGGAAAAGTGATGCCGTCGTCGCCCGAGATTACCATAAAATCGTCGGGTTTGCCCTTAATAATTTCGTCGATTTGTGTGAAATTACCAGATGCCTCTTTTACTGCGCAAATATTTTTGAAATCCTGCGCCAGACGGATAGTGGTTTCAGCAGTCATATTTACGCCCGTTCTGCCCGGCACATTGTATAAAATTATTGGTAGCGGCGAGGCTTTTGCAATGGCTGCATAATGCTGATAAAGCCCTTCCTGCGAGGGTTTGTTGTAATATGGAGTTACCGAAAGTATGGCATCAATTCCTGTAAAATTGTCGGTTTTCAGTTTTTCAACCACTACGCGTGTGTTATTTCCTCCCAAACCCAAAACTATTGGGCAACGTCCATTAACACAATGCTTTACAAAATCTATGACCTCTGTTTTTTCACTTTCGGTTAATGTTGGTGTTTCGGCAGTAGTGCCACAAACAACTATATAATCCACCTTATTCTTAATAAGATGTTCCACAAGGCGCGCCAAAGCATCAAAGTCAATCGATTCATCTTCTTTGAAGGCTGTTATTAACGCTACGCCCATTCCTTTCAATTTGCTGTATATCATTACTTTATAATATTTTGCTGAATAATCGCTACAAAATTATATTTTTTAATCGTTAGTTTGAATGTTTTTCAGATAAAAAATTATTTTATCGAACAAGATATTTTCGTTCAAGTTTTGCTGTTGCGGCAAATCGTTGTTAATAAGCGAACGTTTATCAATTATAAAATCGAAAATCACCGAATTGTCGGCATTTGTTCCGGCTTTCATTGTGGCGCGCGAGTATAGTGCCAAGTAAAGCAATGGATAACAGTCGGTTAACGAAAGGTCAATTAGCAAATCGTAGTGTTGTTCGCCAATTTTGTCTAAGACTTTACTGTTTGGTTTGCCTAAAAAGTTAAGCGATTTATTATCAATCAGAAAAACTTTATTTGATTCTGTTTCCTCAGTTTTTTTTGCATTTGAATAGCAATATGCTTCTACTATTTTGCCATCGGCTTCAAGTTGCTCAATAATTGCTTTTACAACCTTATTTTTAGTTATTCCGCATTGATAAAGCAACAGTATTCGTTGAGCATTGGCATAGTTTACAAATTTTCGCAGTCGCTGTTCTTGTTGCAAAACGCGCTTGAGATTTTTTTTGAAAAAAAATGTTTTCATAATCTTATGTTTTTTTATTTCAAAATTCCGAATTTTAGTTTTTCGTTATTCGTTTTTCACTTTAATACCAAAAATCCAAATACACCGGTAAATGGTCGGCAAAACCGTGATTATACCGCATACCTATATATGTTCGTTTTGGTTGCACGCCGAGAAATTTATCGTCGGCTTCGAGCAAAAAATCGGCATCAAAAATATGTACATCTGTTGGCAAAGCCGAAAATTTCTTGTTCATATCAAGCAATCGCCCCGAAACAATTATTTGGTCGAGCGCACCCCATTCTCCCTGATTTTTGTGCGAGCCTTTGCCGCTTATGTGTAGCGGATACATTAAATTATACAATTTTCGTGGCGATATTTCGGCATTGTTCGGTGGCAACGCCTGAAGTATTTCGCTCATACTTTTGTTTGTTGGATAATCGTTAAAATCGCCCATAATTAAAATTGCAGGCTCGGTAAAAATTGCAAATAAACTATCCACTGCATTACGCAGAATTTCAGCCACATACACTCGCCGTTCTTCCGATTCCAGTTCGCCACCAAGCCGCGATGGGAAATGGCAAATAAACACATTTAACGTATCGCCCGTAGGTACTTTGCCCTGTACATAAAGAATGTCGCGGGTTTTGGATTGTGGCGCAAACGGAAAATCCACTCTTATCGGGCGACTGCCCAAAACCTGAAATCTGTCGGGTTGATAAAGCAAAGCCACATCTACGCCGCGAGCATCCGGCGAATCGTAATGTACATACTTGTATTTCAAACTTTTAAGTCCCGAATATTTCGTTAAATCCGTCAATCCGCGCTCACTTTCTACTTCGCATAAACCAACTATTGCCGGTGGCGTCCAACTGCCTATTGCTACGATTGCTTTTCCGATATTTTCCTGTTTTTGCTTGTATTTCTGGTTGTTCCAGCCTCTCATTCCTCCGGGAAGATATTCGGCATCGTTTGTGAGTGAATCGTCAACAATGTCAAAATAATTTTCCACATTATAACACATCGCTATAAAACGCTGGCGGTCGTAACTTTGCGCATAACTAAGCAAAACGCTCAACAAAAATAATATAACTTGCAGAAATTTACGCATTTTTCATTAAAAATCTTTTTAATTCGGCAATTTCGGAATATAAAGTTCTGTCGTGAATTAAAACAGGAAAAAGTTTCCTGATATTCAGATACATTTGTCGTGTTTGAGACGATAATTTTTCGTCAATTTTCAGATAATCAGTTGCTTGCGCCAGAGCCATAAACTGAATTACGATTACCTGAAAAGCATTGTCGATAACTCTTTTGGTGATTAACGCCGAATTTGTTCCCATACTCACAATGTCCTGATTATCATTGTTATTTGGAATAGAATGAACGTAATTCGGGAATGAAAGCGTTTGACTTTCGGCGGTGGTTGAAGTTGCGGTAAATTGCGCAGCCTGCAAGCCATAATTCAAGCCAAGCACTCCCAAATTGAGGAAAGGCGGCAAAATTTCGTTAATTCTATCGTGGCAAAGATAATTTAACTGCCTTTCGATGAGCATTGTAAGTTTTGTAATTGCAATTTTGAGTTTGTCCATTTCGAACGAAATATAATCGCCGTGAAAATTGCCACCGTGATATACATTCTGAGTTTCGGGGTCGATAATCGGATTATCGCAGGCAGAATTAAACTCGTTAACCAACACAGTTTCAGCGTTTTTCACTTCGTCGTAAATTGCTCCTACTATTTGCGGAACGCAGCGGATTGAATAGTAACTTTGAACTTTTTGTTTGAATTTCTTTTCGTCAGGGTTAACATTATTGTAAAGCACATTTTCGCGTTTTTTCAATAATTGGCTGTCAACTGCTATTTGACGCATTTTTTCGGCAATTTCTCGTTGACCGGCGTGAAGTTTTGTAGCGTTTAGTGCTTCGGAAAATGAGTCGTCGTAAGCCTCTGTAATTTCGTTGAGCCAAAGTGATGCCAAAACCGTATAATCAACTAATCGTTTGGAATACAGTAAATTAACAATGCCAATTCCTGACATTACCGAAGTGCCGTTTGTAACTGCCAAGCCTTCGCGGATATGAATTTTGATAGGTTTCAGATTATTTTCGTTCATCACATCCTTTGCATTTCGCCATTGTCCTTGATAATGCACTTCGCCTTCGCCAATCAGCGTGAGTGCGATATGTGCCAATTGCACCAAATCGCCACTTGCGCCTACGCTGCCGTGTTCGGGAATATATGGATAAATCTCGCGATTGAGAAATTCCACAAGCAGTGCCACAAGTTCCAAATGAATGCCGGAATGTGCCTGTAAAAATGTACACATTCGCGCCACCATTGCTGCGCGAACGTATAAATCGTCGAGCGGATTGCCTGCTCCGGTGGCGTGGCTGCGAATAATGTTGTATTGCAATTGTGTCAAAAAATCGTCATCTACCCGGTATTGCGCCATTGGTCCAAAGCCGGTGTTGATGCCATAAATAATTTTATCGGACGAAAAATCCTTCAAAAAATTGTAACAATCTTGAATTTCAGTTTTTTGGGAATCAGTAAGAGTTATCTTTTTCTTGTTAAAAATTATGTCCGAAAGTTCAGCAAGCGTTATCATTGTATATTATTGAAAATTTGTTAGTTATCTAAATTTATGTTATTGAACAGCGAATTATTTATCGGATTTGTATAGAGCGTGAGAAAAATATTGCGTAATTCGTTTGTCTCGCCTTCGATTTTATCCAATCCTTTTTCCATATAGAGAATAAACTCAGCCTTGTCGAGAGCCGAGTATTTACTACTAAAAGTGTCGCTATTATTCAGTAAATCGTGGGCAATAAAATTTGTTTTCCACAGTTTGTAACCGGAAAAAATCCTTTGGTCGATTATTTCTGCTAATTTGATAAAACATTGAGCACGAGGAAGTTGCTCGCACGCCTGCAATTCTTCGATTGTAACAGGTTTGCAGATTGTAAAATGCACATTCCCTTTGTATTGTTTTATGCCGTGAATAATGCTCAGCAAATCCTCGCCGGGTTGTTTTGTGTAAGGCTGGCGACTCGAAATATAGGCTTCGCGAGTTTTCAAAAAATCGCAGGGCTCGTACTCGTACGATACGCTAATGGGCGTAATGTTTAGTTCAGCCAAATTTTCGGAAAATGGTTTTTTGCTGCTCAATGCAAACATTTTAAGCACAGCAACTTCGGTTTTATCCGCACCGTTTTTTGTTCTGCCGTTACGTTGCGCAATCCACGTAGATTGGAGTTTTTGGGTAATTGTGTGGCGCATATATTCCGATACAGTGAGCGAATTTAGAAATATTTCGCGCGCTGTGCCTCCCCGAATAATTTTAAACATTTTGTTAATTTTTCCAATATCAACCACTATTTGCGGATTCATCAAATTGCTGCCAAAAGTAATTTCGGACGTGTTAAGTTTGTTGCGATAAATTAGCAATCCCAAAATTGCCGAGTCCAAAACTATATCACGATGATTTGAAATTTGCATTGCGGGATGTTCATTGCTAATGTTTTCTATTCCGCTGTAAGTGAGTTCCTTAACTGTAGTTTCAACAATTCGCCCAATTGCTTTGTACATTATTTTCGACTGAAATTCGTCCACAGTTTTAATTTGTTTAAATTCTCGGGCAAAACTGTTAATATCTTTTTCGGGGAAAATAGATTTGGCAATTTCCGGAAAATAGATATTTTCCGCAATTCGGCGAATGGCAGCAGGCACTTCGCTATCGTAATATGGGCGTGTATCGTTGAATTGTTCTTCGGTCATAATTTACTGATGTTCAGTTCTTAAAAGGTCATTTACAATTTTAACAGGATTAAATGTGGAGATAGGCACTTCAACAAAAATATTGTTCCATTTGCTCATTGCGCCGTTCCACAAACCGGGCAATTCAAGGGCTTTGAGTTCTTTTCCGCTTTTTGATTTTGACGAGATAAATCCGGTATTATTATCCACAAATGCAAGTAAATCAAATTTTTCGCCTTTGTAATTTTTTACTCCGCAAACCAAATCCACAGGATTAAAGTGAGTGGATTTCAGCATTTTATCTTTTTCCTCAGGTTTCGAAAGGTCAATTTGCGAGCTTTCGAGAATTTGCGGCGAAATTGTGTTATCGCTATTAATTGTCAGAAAAGGACCTCCTCCCGGCTCGCCTGTATTTTTCACCATTCCGCAAACGCGAATTGGGCGATTCAGTTTGGCAAAAAGATAATTTTGGAGTTCAGAATCCGAAAAATTTGACTCTTGCGGATTAAAATTATTTAATTCTTTGGTACAAAAGTCGGCAATTTCTTGTAATTCTAATTTTGTTAACTTCTTGTTTTCTAACTTGTTTAGATATGCAAAACATTTATTTTGCAGTTCTACAAGTATTCCGGCTATTACTTTTTTGTAAATCACAGTAGAATTTTTCAGAGCATCGGGCACTACATTATCTATGTTCTTGATAAACACCACATCAGCATCGAGTTCGTTAAGATTTTCGATTAACGCGCCGTGTCCGCCGGGGCGAAAGAGCAGTGCGCCATTATCGCGAAATGGCTGATTATCAACATCAACGGCAATGGTATCAGTGCTTGGTTTTTGTTCCGAGAAAGTTACCGAAAATGTGCAGCCAAAACGTTTTTCGTATTCCGCCGAATGTTGTGCGATATGGTTTTCAAAAAACTGCCGATGTTCTGCCGAAACAGTAAAATGAATATTTGTATTATGCTGACTGTTAGTGGCATACATTGCTCCTTCGGCTAAATGTTCCTGCGCAGGCGTGCGTTTTTCGTTTGTGTACGAATGAAACAACAAAAGCCCTTTTGGTAACGAGCCATAATTCAGTCCTTGTGGCAAAAGCAGATTTTCGACTACGGTTTTATGCTGATTTTCAGCAATTAACGTTTCGATTGACTTGTGAGTATTTTCGATACATTTATTGTTCAGCAAATTATAGAAAGCAAATTTTTCGATTTTATCAAAAAAATCTTTTTCCGCCGTTGTTTGCGGCTCGTTATTTGTGCTTTCCAAAAAAGCGAATAAATCTTTAAACATTCGGCTTGCTGCACCCGAAGCCGGCACAAATTTTAAAATTGTATGCTCGCCTGCCAAATAATTATCCCATTTGCCGAGATAGTGCGAAATTTCCTGACTATCAATGACTTTAATGCCATTATCAGGCGTGGCGGCGGAAATTATTTTAAGGTATGTAAATCCGCTTTCAAACAAATGTAACTGTTTTTCGATTTGTTCGGGCGAGATTCCCTTTTTTCTGATTTGCTGTAAGTCGCTGGAATTTAGCATAATATTTTTAATTTAATTGTTTCTAAAACAGAGCAAAGACAGTGATTAGTATTTTTTAATGTAAAATGTAAAATGTAGAATGTAAAATGAAAAAACTACTAATTAGGTAACTTGTACAGACAAGGCATACCTTGTCTCTACTACTCAAACCACTCAAACTCCTTTAAAATACGCATCTAACAATTGTTTTGCCGCAGCGAAAGAAGTAATTTCTGATTTAAGTACTTGATTTTCTTTTTCTTCGAGCAATGGCGCAACTATATCTGAGCGATAAAAATGATTTTTCAATTGCTCGTTAATGCTTTCGTACATCCAATATTTGGCTTGTGAATGTCGCCGCAATTCAAAATAATTATTGTTTTTTGCAAATTCGGCATAGTTTTCGGTTGTTTTCCACAAATCGGCGATACCCGTATTTTCTACCGACGAGCAAGTAAGCACTTCGGGTATCCATCCCGATTCTGTTTTTGGGAAAAAGTGCAGAGCATTTTGTAATTGTTGACGCGCAACTTTGGCTTTTTCCACATTTGAGCCATCGCATTTATTAATCACAATTCCGTCAGCCATTTCCATAATTCCACGTTTTATTCCCTGCAATTCGTCGCCTGCGCCTGCAATTTGCAGCAATAGAAAAAAATCGACCATTGAATGTACGGCTGTTTCACTTTGCCCCACACCCACTGTTTCCACAAAAATTGTATCGAAACCAGCCGCCTCACACAAAATAATAGTTTCGCGGGTTTTGCGGGCAACTCCGCCCAACGAGCCTGCCGATGGCGAAGGACGAATAAATGCGTGAGGATGAACGGACAGTTGCTCCATTCTGGTTTTATCGCCCAAAATACTGCCTTTTGAGCGTTCGCTGCTTGGGTCGATGGCTAAAACCGCCAAGCGTTTGTCGTTGCGCACAAGATGCATTCCGAGTGCCTCAATAAACGTACTTTTGCCTGCTCCCGGAACGCCTGTAATGCCAAGTCGGAAGGATTTTCCGGCGTATGGCAGACATTTTTCGATTACCTGCTGAGCGATTTCACGATGTCCGGGCAACGAACTTTCGACTAAAGTTACTGCCTGTCCGAGTATCGAAATATCGTGCGCCAACAGTCCATCCACAAATTGATTGACGGAATATTGACTTCGGCGACGTTGAAACTTAAAATATGGATTGACTACCGGAGCGGATGTTACTCCCTTACTTACGTTCAATCCCTTGAATTCAGGACTGTTTTCAGGATGTTCGTGTTGATAATGCACTTGTAGTTTAACTGTTTATTTATTAATGTACGGAAATCTTTATTTTGCAAAGATAGCGATTTTGTAAAAATAACCCGATATTTTATCAATAAACTTTTTTTCTGCTACATTATTTATCATAATTATTGATTCTTTTTTTCTGTGTGCCTTCGTGTTCAAAAAATGTCTTTTGTTTTTGACATTTTGGGCGGGTTGAGGGCGTTGCACGCAACGCTCATACTTTCCACTAAGTAATTTCTGGATTGCTTCCCCGACACATCGGGGAAAACTTTTCCTACCATTGACGTATTTTTGTAATTCGTTAAAAACCAACATGTTGTATTTCGTCGTGTCTTCTTGTCTTATTGCCGTTCTGTTCATATAAAAGAGCGCTTGCGCTTAATAAATAAACAAGAAGACAGAAAGGCAGAAAGGCATTTTTTTTATTTACGTCATTTCT
>JAITXR010000320.1 GCA_031284665.1 Paludibacter sp. | reverse complement strand
TGCATAAAATCGTACAAGACTCTTACTTTTTCTCGTTTGTCGCTTATATTTTGTGTCAATTCAGCCACTTTTGCCTTTATGTTTTCGGGCAGGACATCTCTGCCTTTTTGCAAATCCTGCACCCAATATCCGTAATTTTCCCAAGTTTTCATATTTCCGCAGGCTGTTTGAACACAAAAATTTTCGGGAGCAAGATAAACTATCGGAAAAACCGCATTTGATGGTGCAAAACGCTCATATTCAATCATTTTCATATTTTCTGCACTCCAAATATATGTATTTCCATTGATTGCAGGGCTGATGTCGGTAGCAGAATTTTTATAACGAACTACTTGTGCATCCGGCACTTGTAAAGTGTATTCTGCTTTTTCCAATGCAACATCGTAATCAAGAATAGGGTCAAAACTCGGATAATACAAAATTCCATCCTTCAACTTCAGTTCCCATTCGTATTTTACGGTAAACGGAAAAACAGGGCTAAAATACTCATAATAAGTGGCTTTAGCATTTTTCACTAACTCGTAGGAAGCACTGTACTGCAAAGATTGCAAGTCTTTTTGTTTGATTTTTTTTATCGATTTCCCATTGGCATCGAACACTTCGCCCAAAAAACTTTTTAATTCTTCAAAATCGTCTGTTCCCACAATAAATTTAGCGTGTTTCAAACCTTTTTCGTTAAAAATTGTTATAACTCGCATACATTTATATGTGCCGTTGCGCTCATCTTTTTGTACAAAAAATTCCTTTTGCTCGCGCACAACGGCTTGTGCTCCAAGTTTCAAACTATCGGGAATAAGAGACACAGCGTAATTTTGAGCAAAAATTTCGCAAACACATAAACAAAAAATTATTAAAACATAAGTTTTTTTCATAGCAGCGTAAAAAGTATAATATATTTATTCTTTCACTTTTTTCAGAACTATCATTTCATTGCATTTGGCATAAACTTTCGACATAAAATCGCGTAAGTCCGTGTATCTTGCAGCAGGAATAATGCTGTCAGTCAATTTATTACGATACAAAATTTGAATTGTATTGCCATCTGTTTGCAACAAATAGGTAAACTCTATTTCATTACGTTCTCCATAAGTAATTTTGCTCGATTGTGGAAGTTCATCAACCACATAACCACTTGGAATTTTGATTGTTACATTAATTTTATCGTCTTCGGGAAAATTAAATTCCACCGGCAATTTGCGCGTTTCGGCTTTGAACGGATTACTTCGCATCGTTTCAAAAATCATTGGCAGAAACATTACAATCTCATTGTCGCCCAATTGCACATTGGTGGTCGTAAAATCGTATATTTCTGTGTATGAATAATTTGCATTGCGTTTTTCTTCCGTTGTGAAATCGCTAAGTGTAATATTATTGTTGCTTTCGGTGTTTTCGATAAATTTCTCCTCGTTTTTGGCTTTCTCAAAGTTGCGTTTAAAAAGGTAGGCACATTCGCCGTAATAAGTTTTCAATCGCTTTCCTGCCAAAAATCCGGCATCATTGAACGCCAATTGCATATTTGTAGTTTCTGCATTTCTGCCAATTTGAGTCAAATCCTGCCAAGTGTATGTTTCGGGCTGCAATACCAAAGCCTTTTCCACAAGACATTCAAGCGGAATAACGTTCAAATCGCAGTAATTTTGAGTCGCATCCATATAGTAAATTTTGGAGTCAACATCCACTCTTACAACAAAATAGTTTAGGTCGTCAATACTCGGATAGGTAAATGGTAGCCTGCCGCTCGAGCGCGTACTCATTGCAACCGGAATAGCCGAAAAACCGGCATTTTTTAACGTATTTAGCAAAATCATATTTATTTCGGCACTTGAGCCGGAGCCGTCGTTGAGTGCTTTTGTAGCATTATCGATTAACAAACGGCTTTTTTCGTTCCATTTTACTTTACTTCGCACCAAGTCAAGCGCAGCACGCAGTTTAGTTTCTACCTCGTCGGAACTGTTTTTAATCGCCTCAGCCTCATTTTTCAAGGTGAAGCGATTGTTAAATTGCCTTCCAAAACTGTCGGCTTCGCGCAGCCAAGTTGCAACATTGCTCCACGTTTGCGAATAATCCTTGTAAATAGAGCCGGGAACATACACTTTCTGCAATTCCAATTTTATTCCGGACTTAAAATCGTTGTAATTCCACACATAATTTTCGTCTTTGAGCGCAGGTAAATTCGACATTTCCGAAACCGTTTCCTCACCAGAACAAGACAAAATTGAGCCTCCACCAAGATTGTACGACAAATTTACCGCCTGTACGTTTGTTTTTGCAGTTTCGTAACCACGAGTCTCCTTATTAAAAGTAAAATATTGAGGAATAATAATGCCAAAACGACTGTATTTCACCGGAATATTGCGTTGAAATGTATAATCAACAGAATTATAATAATGTGGCGAAGTAACGGAATATTTGTATTCAATCACAGAGCCTGCTTTTACGGCTGATAATGCAAATTTTGTGCGTTTCCAATTTTCGTTAACAACTTCTGTATTAATATATTGCTTATCGAGTTGCGTTTTCACAATTTTGCCATTTTCGAGGTTGTAAGTAAAACCTGTTAAACCCGACATACGCTCGGAATTTGCCGAAGTTTTGCCGGAATAAATCGACACAGAGCCGTTGGCTAAGTCAGTGCCTTGCGCTTTGAGAATTTTGATGCGCACCACATAATTAGTTACGCGCTCAAAATCGTTATAACTCATACTCCACTCGTATCTTATATCGCAATCTTCGTACAAAACCACAGCCGCAGCCGTAGTATCTTGCTCATATACAGACATCTCCAATAAATTTTGTGGCACTGTACCAAATTTGAATTTTTCCTGCGCCACAGCCGTCGTTTGCATCAAAACGGCAAATGCTAAAAATAAAAATGTTTTTCTCATTGTTAATTTATTTAGTTTTTATGTTAATTTTAAACTATTTATTATGCGAATCAAGAGTTGGAAATTTACTGATTTCGTGTGCCGTTAGGCACTACATATTGGTAGAAAAAGTATTGTCATTATGTTTGGCGTGCCGTTAGGTACGCAATATATAATTTGTTTTTCATATTACGCCCCCCAACACGTCGGGGCAGGCTCTAATGGGACTTTTGGTGGATAGCAAACCTGCTTTCTATCAACATTTTGTCCCTAACGGGACTTGTCTATTTAACTCGTGATTCGCATTAATTATTTTAGTACCCTGCAAAAGTAACTGTTTTTTTTCATTCTCAATAAAAATAACTAAATAAAATTTATAACACTCTGAAAACAAGAGAAAAAAGACTTATCAAGTAATTAATACTCTAAAAATATCACAAAAAACGCATAATTAACATTTAATTCGGCTAAATTAAGATTATAAATAGACTTAATTGCTCTGTTTGGGGATAGGCTTGTGAAAGTCCAACAATTTACTCAAACTTTGCAAGTGAATAATTTAAACAAGAATAACAATGTAAAACCTCATTTTATCTAACTCAACCTCAGTAGAGACGTAATATGCCACATCTCTACATTAATAAAATGGTTAATATTGAAAATTAGGTAATGATGCCGATGTAATTGAAATCTACCGACTACTGACGTTGTTTTGGAAAAAAAATAAAGTAAAACGAAAGCAAAAAGCAATGATAAAAAAAATCATAAAATCCCGGTAGTTATCGGAAAATTTTTATTGACCGTAATTAATGTGCTTATATACAGTACTTTATCTTGATTTTGGTAATTTATTTTAAATTTAGTTGATTTTATTATTGCCGGATTGAAAAAAAGTATTACCTTTGCAGTTCAATATCGCGGAGTGGAGCAGTGGTAGCTCGCAAGGCTCATAACCTTGAGGTCAGTGGTTCGAACCCGCTCTCCGCAACATAAAACTGGGGCTGTCTGACAAAGACCGCCTTTTTTTTTCAGAATAAAAAGCATTATTATTAATCATTTCTTTTTTACCTTTGCAAATAAGTAATGTAAAATGTAAAATGTTCCCGATAGTTATCGGGAGTAAAATGACACAAGATGCAATCTTTCAATCATTTACAAAATATGTAATGTAACATTATTTTATTCTTATTACTTAAAATAAAAAATTATGGCTGAAAGCAATTTTATTGATTATGTGAAAATTTACTGCCGTTCAGGGAAAGGCGGCGCAGGTTCTACACATTTTCACCGCGAAAAATTTATTGCCAAAGGTGGTCCCGATGGCGGGGATGGCGGCAAAGGTGGACATATTATTCTTCGTGGAAACAAAAATTATTGGACTCTTATCCACCTTAAATATTCGCGCCACGTGTATGCTGATGATGGTGGAGATGGTAGTGGCAGTCGCAGTTTTGGCAAGGATGGCGAGGGCAAAATTATAGATGTGCCGCTCGGAACTGTGGCTTTTGACGCCGAAACCGGAAATTACCTTTGCGATATTACAGCCGATGGACAGGAAATTGTGATTTTGAAAGGCGGCAGAGGTGGTCAGGGAAATTGGCATTTTCGCACTGCCACAAAACAAACCCCGCGCTACGCTCAACCCGGCGAGCCACGAATTGAAAAAACTATCGTTCTGCAACTTAAACTGCTTGCCGATGTGGGTTTGGTGGGTTTTCCGAATGCCGGTAAATCTACATTGTTATCCGTTATCTCGTCAGCAAAACCCGAAATTGCCGATTATCCGTTTACAACCCTTGTCCCAAATTTGGGCATAGTGTTGTATCGAAATAACTGCTCGTTTGTGGTGGCTGATATTCCGGGTATTATCGAAGGTGCAGCCGAAGGCAAAGGGCTGGGATTGAGATTTTTACGCCATATTGAGCGAAATTCGATATTGCTTTTTATGATTCCTGCCGATACTAATGATATTAAAAACGATTATAATATTTTACTCAACGAACTGAAATGTTATAATCCTGATTTAGAAAATAAACAGAAAATTCTTGCCATCACTAAATGCGATATGCTTGATAATGAATTGATTGAGGCAATGAAAGCCGAAGTTCCCGCAGATGTTGAAACGGTATTTATTTCGTCGATTACGGGGTTGGGACTTGATGAATTGAAAGATAAATTATGGGCAAAACTATTGAGCAACGAAAATCAAATTATCGATATAACACACGAAAATTTACATTCTGCAAATTTATCACAGTTGGAAGACGATAGCGAAAGTGTTGATAATGAAGAGCCTATCGACAGTAATGAAGATGACGACATATCTCAATTTAAGGGAATTGGCTGGGACGACCTGTAATTTATAATTCGCTTTCTTTTAACCTTTCGGCATTTTCGGCAATTATTAATTTGTCGATAACATCCTGAATATCACCACCAACAAAAGCAGTAAGGTTGTAAATAGTATAATTGATGCGATGGTCGGTAACGCGCCCTTGCGGATAGTTATAAGTGCGAATTTTGGCTGAACGGTCGCCTGTGGAAACCAAAGTTTTACGTTTTGCCGCCACTTCTTCCTGCCTTTTTGTAACCTCAATTTCGTATAGTTTAGAACGGAGCATTTGCATTGCTAACTCCCTGTTAGCGAGTTGAGTACGTGCTTGCTGACACACCACCACCATCCCCGAAGGACGGTGAGTAAGTTGAACTTTTGTCTCAACTTTATTCACATTTTGCCCTCCCGCACCACCTGAGCGCGAAGTGTGAAAATCAATATCGGCAGGATTGAGTTCAAAATCAAATTCTTCGGCTTCGGGCAGCACCGCCACAGTGGCAGCCGAAGTGTGGACTCTGCCCTGAGTTTCGGTAACAGGCACACGCTGAACACGATGCACTCCCGATTCGTATTTCAAAGTCCCATAAACATTATTGCCCGAAACGGTAAAAATAATTTCCTTAAATCCCCCAATTGTCCCTTCGCTGATGTTACTGATTTCGACTTTCCAACTCTTGGATTCACAGTATTTTGCGTACATTTTGAATAAATCGCCGGCAAATATTGCGGCTTCGTCGCCACCCGTTCCACCTCTGATTTCCATAATTACATTTTTGGAATCGTCAGGGTCAACAGGGATTAGCAGTAATTTTATATCTTCTTCATACTCAGGAATTTTGGGAGTAAGCGCATCTATTTCCTGTTTTGCCATTTCGCGCAGTTCGGGGTCGGATTCGTTGACTAAAATGTCCTTTGCCTCAGTAATATTTGCAAGCATAACTTCGTATTGACGCTTGACATCAAGAATTTTTCCAAGTTCGGAATACTCGCGATTGAGTTTGACATATCGTTGTTGGTCGGCAATAATATTAGGGTCGGTAATTAATGTTGCTATTTCGTCGAACTTATGCTGTAAGCCTTCGAGGCGCGATATTAGTGAATTTGAAGACATTTATTTGTTAATTTTATTTGAATTGAATTTTCCCGTTGCAAAAATATAATTTTTCTGCCAGTAAGCGATAATAAATTATCAAAAAAAAATATCTTTGCAAAAAAATAATGAATATCGTATATTTTGCCTAAAAGTCCCGAAGGGACAATACTTTCATAACCTTAGGTCAAACGCAGTGCGACCTAAGGAAAAATAAACAAACTTAATTTCTGCCTGTAAGGCAGGATGTTAATATGAACAAAGTGTAAAGTCCTGTCTTTCAGACAGAAGGTTGAAGTTATCTATATCCGTAGGTCGTTGACCATACGGTTACGAAAATAACGCCTTTCAGGCGATACACACCTTTCGATAAAATATTTAACAATTATTAATACCTATAAAAAAATGAAAAAATTTGGTTTAATCGGCTATCCACTTGGTCATTCGATGTCGGCAAAGCATTTTTCGGCAAAATTTGCAAACGAAAATATCGATGCGCGTTACGATTTGTATCCTCTCGAAAATATTGAGCAATTCGCATCTCTAAAATCTTCTGTCCCAGACCTTTGCGGGCTAAACGTTACACTGCCATATAAGGAAGGCATAATTCCATATTTGGACGAATTAGACCAAACGGCTGCTCGTGTAGGTGCTGTAAATGTTATAAAATTTATTCGGCACTCCGGCGCAACAATCCTGCGAGGCTATAATACCGATGCGCTTGGTTTTGAGCAGTCGCTTGTGCCATTGCTGAAATCATATCACCGTAAAGCCTTGATTCTCGGGACGGGAGGTGCTGCAAAGGCTGTAAAATACGCTTTGGAAAAACGCAAAATCGAAACTTGTTACGTGTCGCGCACAAAAAA
>JAITXR010000302.1 GCA_031284665.1 Paludibacter sp. | reverse complement strand
GCCAAAGGTTTGCAAGCGGGCGAATGTCCTGATTTGTGGACATTAACGCATCCCGAACAAGTGCGCTCAATAGCCGAAAGTTATATCGCCGCCGGCTCCGATATTGTGGAAACCAACAGTTTTGGAGGAAGTACAATCAATTTGCAGCATTACGGACTTGAAGGTCGAACTGCCGAGTTAAACGAAATGGCAGCACAACTATCGCGCAAAGCAGCCGGCAATGATAAATTTGTTGTAGGGTCGGTAGGTCCCACAGGAAAAATGCTCACAATGGGCGATGTTAGCGAAGATGAAATGTATCAAGCATTTAAAACACAGGTTATTGCGCTCGAACGAGGCGGCGTTGATGCTGTGTGTATCGAAACAATGACCGACCTCGACGAAGCGCAAATTGCTATTCGTGCAGCAAAGGAAAATACCAATTTGGAAATTATTTGCACTTTTACTTTCGACGCAGCAGGCGACAACCAATTTTTCACAATGATGGGAGTTTCGCCCAGCCAAGCGGCTATTGCGGCTGTAAATGCAGGTGCAGATATTATTGGCAGCAACTGCGGAAACGGGATTAATAATATGGTGGAAATCACAGGTCAAATGCGAGCTGCTGCGCCCAACACTCCTATTATGATTCAGGCAAATGCCGGATTGCCGATTAGCGAAAATGGCAAATTAGTTTTCCCCGAAACGCCCGAAGATATGGCTGCGCTTATTCCCGATTTAATTCAAGCAGGCGCAAATATTGTGGGCGGATGTTGCGGCACAACGCCCGCTCATATCAAAGCAATAAAAAATGTAATATCAAATTTATAATCAATAAAAAAAATTACCATGAACGATTTATTAACACAATTATCCGACTGCGTAGAGCAGGGAAAAGTAAATCTTGCAGCCGCATTTCCTCCGCAAATGAAGGGACTCCCCGGTGCCGATGAACTTACAAAACAAGCACTCGAAGAGGGTGTAAGTCCGGTCGAAATTCTGAACAATGCACTTGTACCGGCAATGGACAAAGTGGGGCAAAAGTTTTCAGACCACAAAATTTTTGTACCGCAAATGCTTATTTCGGCTAAAGCGATGAACGCCGCAATGGAACACCTGAAACCGTTTTTTAAAAGCGGAGAAGTGAAACGTAAAGGTACATTTATTATAGGTACTGTGTTTGGCGACTTGCACGATATTGGCAAAAACCTCGCCGCAATGATGATTGAAGGCTCCGGCTGGGAAGTTATTGACCTTGGAATAGATGTGAAAGTAGAACGTTTTGTCGAAACGCTGGCGGCGCATCCCGATGCTGTGGTGGGTATTTCGGCGTTGTTAACTACTACAATGGGCAATATGGCGCCGGTGGTAAAGGCTATTAAAGCTCAATCGCCAAACACAAAAGTAATTCTTGGCGGCGCACCTCTCTCGGCTGATTTTGCTACTTCGATTGGTGCTGACGGCTATGCAAAAGACCCGCAGGAAGGCGTTAAATGGCTGGATGGAGAATGCTGAAAATAGTGATTAGTGATAAAGTGATAAGTGATTAATAGTGAATAGTTTATAGTAAAAAACTACTAATTAGGAAACTTTCTAATGTAAAATGTATAATGTAAAATGTAAAGTGAAAAGACTACTAATTAAATGACGAAAGGACTAAGGCTCGAAAGGGCGAAAAAGACTACTAATTTGTAAAAACTCCACTATTAACTATCCACTATTAACTATCAACTATTAACTATCAACTATTAACTATTAACTATTAACTAAAAAATAACTGTTCAAACAACTCAAACTATTCAAACTTTTAAAAATAAATCAAAAAAAAACAATGAAAAAAGTAGTATTAATTCGCCATGGCGAAAGTTTATGGAACAAAGAAAACCGTTTTACCGGCTGGACAGATGTTGATTTGTCGGAAAAAGGTGTAGAAGAGGCTGTTAAAGCCGGCAAACTGCTCAAGGCTGAGGGTTACAAGTTCGAAAAAGCATTCACTTCGTACCTCAAACGTGCCAACAAAACCCTTAACACAATTCTTGACCAAATGGATTTGGATTGGATTCCGGTTGAAAAATCGTGGAGGCTCAACGAAAAGCATTACGGTATGCTGCAAGGACTTAACAAAGCCGAAACTGCCGAAAAATATGGCGACGAGCAAGTTCTCGTTTGGCGCAGAAGTTACGATGTGCCTCCTACCCCACTCACCCACGACGACCCGCGTTCGGCTCACAACGACTCGCGCTATGCCGGCGTACCAAAATCGTATATTCCTGACACTGAGGCGTTGAAGGATACGGTGGAACGCGCTTTGCCATATTGGTTTGAGGTAATTTATCCTTCGCTCGTAAATCACGACCAAATTATTGTAGCAGCTCACGGAAACAGTTTGCGCGGCATTATCAAATATCTGAAAAACATCTCAGACGAAGATATTGTAGGGCTAAATTTACCAACAGCAGTGCCTTATGTGTTTGAATTTGACAATGATTTGAATCTCGTAAAAGATTATTTTCTGGGCGACCCCGACGAAATCCGCAAATTAATGGATGCGGTGGCTAATCAGGGTAAAAAGAAGTAAAACCAATTGATAATTGATGATTATCGTTGTGAAACAAAACAATTAATGATTAAGAAAAACTACTAATTAAGTGAAAAGTGATTAACTTTCCTGATTAGTAGTTTTTCACTATTAACTTCATTTACGTTGTAATTATAGAATAAAAAAATGAGAAGTAAAACTTCGTGTAACTTTGGTTATTTTGGTTATTCTAACAGGGTTTAAAACCCTGTCAGAGTTGATAATGACGGAATAAGATAAACGGTACGCGAAAAAATTACTAATTAGGAAGTTAATCATTTATCATTAACCATTGTTTCCGTAAATTCACCTAAGTTTTGATATTGTTTATATAGTTGGTTATAAATTTCGTGATTGTCGCTGTCAGGTAAATATGTGTGTGCAAAGCCCAATCCCATTGCTTTTTGAGCATCTTCCACTTTGGGATAAACGCCTGCCACTACCGCCGCAAACATCGCTGCCCCAAATGCGCAGGCTTGTCGTGCCTGTGCAACTTTTATCGGCATTCCAAGCACATCGGCTAAGGTTTGCATCACAAATGGCGATTTGAGGGCAATGCCGCCAATGCCTATTATTTCGTTGATTTGCACACCGTTTTCGATAAATCTATCCACAATAGCCTTTGAGCCAAAAGCGGTTGCCTCTACTAATGCGCGGAAAATCAGGGGAGCAGTACTTCCCAAATTCAGCCCTGTAATAGCAGCCTTTACGAGCTGATTGGCATCGGGGGTGCGGCGACCGTTAATCCAGTCAGTTGCCACAATTACACTTTGGCTTACAGGTATTTTTGCTGCCTGAGCCGACAGTTCTGGGATAATGAGGTCGGATATTTCGTTGCGTAATTTATCGTCGGAAATATATTGTAGCGGAAATTCCAGCACACGTTTAAACCACGCATACACATCGCCAAAAGCCGATTGACCTGCCTCCAACCCTATCATTCCGGGTATAACCGAGCCGTCAACCTGTCCGCAAATTCCGGGAATTAATTTATCCTGCATCTCGGCGTAGTCAGCCACCATAATATCGCAAGTGGAAGTGCCGATAACTCGTACAAATGCGCCCGCTTTTACCTCTGCTCCCACTGCTCCAAAATGACAGTCAAAAGCCCCTACTCCCACTGCGACGTCGCTTGTCAACCCTAAACGGTCAGCCCATTCGCCGGTCAAATTTCCGATGCGGGTATCGCTTGTATAAGTTTTGCTGAACAGACGAGCGCGATAACCTGCCAGCACTGGGTCGAGGGTAGTCAGAAACTCGTCGGATGGCAGTCCGCCCCATTTTTCGTGCCACATTGCCTTATGTCCGGCAGCACAACGACTGCGCAAAAGCGTTTCGGGAGTTGTGTTTCCTGTAAGCAGCGCAGGCAACCAATCGCAATGCTCGACAATAGAATATGCCGCTTGCCGCACTTTTTCGTCTGAGCGCAAAACGTGTAATGCCTTTGCCCAAAACCATTCCGATGAATAAATTCCACCTTCGTAAGCCGAATAATCAATTTCCCAACGGTGGCAAAGGTCGTTTATTTCCTGCGCCTCGCCTACTGCCGTATGGTCTTTCCAAAGCACAAACATTGCGTTAGGATTTTCGGCAAATTCGGGGAGTAACGCGAGCGGAGTGCCGTTTTTGTCGGTAAAAACGGGCGTGCTGCCTGTGGTATCAAAAGCAATGCCAACCACATTAGCAGCAGTATCGGCAGGCGATTGAGCCAAAGCACAGCGCACAGTATCTATCAGGACATCAATATAATCCTGCGGATGCTGGCGATATTGATTTATTGCCGGATTGCAAAATTTACCTGCTGTCCACAGTGGATAGTTTTTTACCGCTGATGCAATTTCTTCGCCGGTAAAGGCATTTACAACTACTGCACGCGCGGAATCGCTGCCATAATCAAGTCCTATAACGTATTTGTTCATAAGTATTATTTAATATTTGATAATTTTCTTTGATATTCTTTCGTCTGTATTACAACGAATTGACAAAATATAACTTCCTTTGTGCAAAGAACTGATATTTATTTTTTGAGAATTGTTTGTCTGCATTAA
>JAITXR010000301.1 GCA_031284665.1 Paludibacter sp. | reverse complement strand
GAACAGGGAAGTTGCAAAATCTAAAATTATTATTCCGACAAATAAAATAATGACTTATAACTAAATTAATAAACAACAATGAAAAAATTTACATTTTTAATTATGGCAATCGCATTAATGGCTTGTAATTCAAATCAAACTACAAGCAAAACTCCATCTATCGAGGACTTTGACTATACGGTAGATAAATTTGAAGATATTGAAATTCTTCGCTATCGTGTACCTGATTTTGAGACACTTACACTTCAGCAAAAGACACTTGTTTATTATCTTAATCAAGCGGCACTCGAAGGGCGCGACATTCTGTACGACCAAAACGGAGCATATAATCTGCTTATCCGTCGCATTTTCGAAAGCGTGTACGAAAACTACGAAGGCGACCGCGAAAGTGCTGATTTTCAGAATGTAACTACTTATCTAAAACAAATTTGGATGGGTAATGGAATTTATCATCATTATGGCTCCGATAAATTTACGCCGAAATTTTCGTTTCAATATTTAACCGAAATTCTAAAAACAATTCCTGCCGAAAAACTTCCGCTTGCCGAAGGTGAAACTATTGACAAACTACCATCTGCAATATGGCGAATAATTTTTGACCCTGCAATTTTAGCAAAACGTGTAAATCAAGCCGAAGGCGAAGATTTGATACTTACGTCCGCCGAAAACTATTATGGCAAAGGGATTACTCAACAGGAAGTCGAAGATTTTTACAATAATCTTAAAGATACTTCCGACACTCAGCCTGTGGCTTACGGACTTAACAGTAAATTGGTGAAAGAAAATGGAGTTCTGACCGAAAAAACCTATAAAATCGGAGGGCTCTATTCCGCTGCTATTGAGCGCATTGTGTTTTGGCTCGAAAAAGCGGCAACAGTAGCCGAAAACGATGCTCAAAAAGATGTAATCCTTTCGTTGATTGAGTTTTACAAAACCGGTAGCCTCGTAACTTACGACCAATATGCAATAAAATGGGTGGCGGATGTAAATTCGTTAATCGACTTTGTGAATGGATTTACCGAAAGTTACGGCGACCCGCTCGGAATGAAAGGTTCGTGGGAATCAATCGTTAATTTCAAAAACCTTGAGGCAACCAAACGCACGGCAATTATCAGCCAGAATGCGCAATGGTTTGAAAGCAATTCGCCGGTTGCACAGGAATATAAAAAGGACAAAGTAAAAGGTATTTCGGCAAAAGTAATTACTGCCACAATTCTGGCGGGCGACTGTTATCCATCAACTCCGATAGGCATTAACTTGCCTAATTCCAATTGGATACGTGCCGAACACGGCTCAAAATCCGTTACAATCGAAAATATCACCGAAGCATACGACCGCGCCTCACTTGGAAACGGTTTTACGCAAGAATTTTATTGGAGCGACACAGAATGTGAATTGGTCAAAAATTTTGGCACTTTAACCGATAATCTTCATACCGATTTGCACGAATGTCTGGGACACGCATCGGGAAAACTGCTGCCCGGAGTTGACCAAGACGCATTAAAAGCATACGGCTCTACAATCGAAGAAGCCCGCGCCGACCTGTTTGGATTATATTATCTTGCCGACAAAAAAATGCTTGAACTCGGTTTAATCCCCGATGCAAATGCTTATAAAGCAGAATATTACAAATATATTACTAACGGATTGATGACCCAACTTACACGCATTTTACCCGGTAAAAACATCGAAGAGGCGCACATGCGAAACCGCTCGCTAATTGCTCGCTGGTGTTACGAAAAGGGAAAAGCCAATAATGTAATTGAATTTCGAGTGCGCGAAGGCGAAACTTTTGTGGTAGTGAACAATTACGAAAAACTGCGCACGCTTTTTGGCGAACTACTGGCTGAAATTCAACGTATTAAGTCCACAGGCGACTTTGATGCAGGAAAAGCATTAGTCGAAAATTACGGTGTAAAAGTGGATGCTGCACTGCACACAGAAATTCTCAGCCGTTATAAAAAACTAAATATTGCGCCATACAAAGGCTTTGTAAATCCTGTTTATTCGGCTGTTACCAATAAAGAAGGCAAAATAACCGACATCACTATTGATTATAGCGAAAATTATGTTGAACAAAATTTGCGTTATTCAAAACAATATTCTGTTTTAGGAAAATAAAAATAAAAAAATGAAATTAACAAAATCCGGTTTCGCAGTTTTGGCTTTGACTGTAATTACTGCAACAATTTTTTGCGCTTGCGAAAAACAACCTATCGAAGGGCAACCCACTGAATTAATAATCACAAAATACGATGGTGGAAATGTGGAGTGGGTCTCTATCCAAGAAGGACTGAGCGAAGATGCCAAAGTGGCTGATGCAAAGCAAGATAGAGGCGATATTGTGCAATCGAACGATACACTGTTTATCAAATTGGTAAATCTTAGCGACAGTTTGGCTTTTACCGAGTCGGGCAACTTTACGGTAGTACTTAAACACGACAAAAAAAATAAAATGTATATCCGATTTAGTACAAAATTCACCGACGGTTTAGCAAACGTTAAATGGGGCGGCTGGTTTTCGTGGTAATGATTATGAAAAAAATAATCTTCGTTTTCAGCCTAATAATAGTCTTATTGGTCGGCACTCTATCAGTCCGCAGTCAGACTAACGACAGCGTAAAATGGAGCGAAAAAACCAGCGAAGCACTGTCTTTTTGCAGAAAAAACGGCTTCAATACCGACTTTTGCATCTTAATTGATATGAAAATTCATTCCGGCAAATATCGAATGTTTGTTTGGAATTTCGTAAATCAAGAAATAGAACACAAGGCTTTGTGTGCTCATGGCTGTGGCAAAGGCAACAATCGAAGCACCGGAGCGCAACCGGTTTTCAGCAATACGCCCGAAACTCTGCTTAGTTCGCTTGGAAAATACAAAATCGGCATTCGCTCGTACAGTCAATATGGCATCAACGTACATTACAAAATGCACGGATTGGAGACGACAAACAATAATGCGTTCAAACGCCTAATTGTGTTGCACTCGCACAATCCGGTGCCAGAAAACGAGATTTACCCAAGCCATTTGCCTATGGGATGGAGTTTTGGCTGCCCTGTAACCGACAATGCCACAATGACTTTATTGGATAAAAAACTGAGAGCAAGCAAAAAATCGGTATTAATTTGGATTTATTATTAGGAGTAAGAGCCGAAAACTGACAAAAAATTAAAAAATACAATTTAACAATAGCAAACCTATAAAACTATGACAATAAAAAGTAAACATCAGGCGCAATATTCTCTGTGCCTGATGATGTTTTTACAATATTTGCTTGTGGCGGTGTGGTGGGTGCCATTCCCTACATATCTCACAAATATTGGCATCGAAGGTAATTTCAAATCATTGATATTGAGTTCAATGGCTTTTGGATTTATTTTTTCGCCAATGATAGGCGTAATTGCCGACAGATATTTAGCCGCCCAAAAACTGCTTTCGCTTTTGAACGCTCTGGTTGCCGTTCTGCTGTTATTGGCTTGGCTAATCGGCAGTAACACAGCAACTAACGTGATAATTTTTACCGCAATGTTGTTTTATATGCCAACGTGGAGTTTGACCGGCACAATTGTATTAAAAAATCTAAAAAGCGAAAATTTCCCGCGTGTGCGACTTTTTGGCACACTTGGTTGGGTGGCATCGGGTTTGTTCAGCATTGTGGCAATCAAAATACTGAACATCCCGAAATTCGACGGCACTTCCCTACCCTTCCTCTGTGGCAGCGCGGTGGCAGCAATTGCCGCAATATCGAATTTATATTTACCAAATATTCCACCGGATAAAACCGGCGGCAAAATTTCGATTAGCGAACTTTTAGGTTTACGCGCTTTCAGTCTGTTCAAAGACCGAAATTTCACGCTCTTTTTTGCCTGCTCGCTCGCTGCGGTACTGTCGTTTACGCTATATTACACTTATGGCGCCGATTTTCTGCACGACCGCAAATTTGAATACATAACTCTTACGCTTAATTGGGGGCAAGTGGGCGAATTGCTGTTTCTCTTTATCACTCCGCTGATAATCAAGCGTTTTGGCATTCGCCGAGCAATGATTTTTGGTTTGCTGGCATTACTTTTACGCTATGTGGCATTTTGGCTGGGCGTGAATTTCGACCAAAACGGATTTTACATCACAGGCATATTGTTTCACGGTTTGATTTTCGGGCTGTTTTTTGTTACCGGACAAATTTATACCGACAACGTATCGCCCGCCAATCTTCGTTCGCAAGCGCAAGGACTGCTTGCTCTGCTGCTGTGGGGAGCAGGTTTGCTGGCGGGTAATTTTATTTGCGGACAGTTAATTAACTCAAATCAAATTATTGATATTGACGGAAATATCACTTATAATTGGAAATTAATATTTGGAATAACAAGTGTTTTTACCGCTGCATTGCTTGTGGTATTTTGTGTATGTAAGCCAAAACAAAGAGACAATTAACAATCCCGACACGTCGGGACAAGTAGTGCCAATATGCTAATGTGCCAATTAAGAAATGAAGAAATGTAGGAATGTAGGAATGTAGAACGGGAGACACAGCCGCTGTCCGTCATTGCGAAGGTATTTCCTGACGTGTCCCGAGGTCTCCCGATTTATCGTGGACTTGTCGTGGAAGCAATCCAGCATTTTTTTGTCTGAACCTTGATTTTCTTGATTAAAGGATTAACAAGATGCCGACTTAGGCTGTGTGTCCCATATCTTTACTCTTTCCGTCTTTTTTCTTTGTTCTTTTTTGAACACAAAGACACAAAGAATAGTGATGAACGATTAGTGATTAGTGATGAACGTCAGCAATAGACTAAGTCCCGCAGGGACTACACTTTATTAACCGTATGCTTTAGCTTACGGATAGACAACCGCTCACTTTTATAAGTCCCGCAGGGACGACACTTGGGGAATTGCGCACCTTAAAGAATTGGAAATGAGGTAATGAGGTTGTGATAGGAAAACTCTACTTGCTACTGAGCTTGTTATGTAAAGAAAATTAGGTAAAAATAAGGTGAAGAATAGTGATTAATAAAAGAAAATCTGCGTAAATCAATTTAATTCACGATAAATCGGAATAAATCCTGCGTTATCTGCGTGCTAAAAAGAAATTAATGTAAAATATATAATAGAAATGGAAATAAAATCAGCAAAATTTGTAATCAGTAACAGCGATTATCAGCTTTGCCCGCAAGACGGCAAGGCGGAATATGCTTTTATAGGGCGGTCGAATGTAGGGAAATCGTCGTTAATAAATATGCTCTGTAATCGTAAAGGCTTGGCAATGACCTCGTCGAAACCGGGCAAAACTTTATTAATCAACCATTTTATTATCAACGATAATTGGTATTTGGTGGATTTACCCGGCTATGGTTTCGCAAGCACAGGAAAGGCTATGCGCGAAAAACTTAAAGCGATTATCGAAAGTTATATCCTTTACCGTGAGCAACTTGCGTTGTTGTTTATTTTACTCGACAGCCGCCACGAGCCTCAAAAAATCGACCTCGAATTTATCGCTTGGGCAGGCGAAAACGGCATCCCGATAGCACTTGTGTTTACAAAAGCCGACAAATTGTCGAAAAGCCATCTGAACGACAATATTACAGCATACAAAAATACATTGCTCGAACAGTGGGAAGAATTACCGCCGATTTTCATCACTTCTGCCGAAAAACACGAAGGCAGAACTGAAATTCTGGATTATATTGATAAGGTGAAAATGTAAGCCTCCGCAAGGGGTGTAAGGGTACACGGTCACGGTACACGGTACACGACACACGGGATACGACACACGGGATACACAGCCGCTGTACGAAAAAATAAACAATATGCCAATATGCAAATGTGCAAATTAAGAAATGAAGGAATGTAGAAATTTAGGAATTAATGTAGAATGTAAAACGCGATGCACTGCACAAGTTAATCACTTATCACTAAATTAGTTTCTCCGTTCATTTATCTCTTCTAAGCGAAAACATACAGTCATAAATACTTCTACAGGAACATTTTTTCCATTCAGTTTGCCTACATTCCATTTACGCTCTATTAAGGTTAGAAAACGAAGAGTTTCTATATCACACGCAACATCAAATTTTCTTATTACATATACATCTTTAATACTGCCGTCTATATCAAGAAGAAAAGACACAATTACTGTACCCCTTATGAGATTTTTTAATGCACTAACAGGGTATCTTAAATTATCTTTTGCAAAGTTTACAAATGCTTGCTTGCCGCCGATAAATTCAGGATTCACATACTTGCTTGCACTATCGAGTTCTGTGGGAAATTTATATATAACGGTGTCAATATACACTCTTTCGTTTTTATACGGCACATAATGATATGTCAAAACAGTTTCGGTTTTAATCTGCTGTATTTTTTTGTTAAACCCTACAAAGTAAGTGTTGGTAGTACGGTATCTATCTACGTTTAAGTATATAGCACCACACCAACCGTGATATACCCCTCGTTCTCCGACAATTAAAAATCCATCTTCTACCATTTTATATCTCATATCAGACAAGTAATATTCTCTGGTCGCCAAATCCTTGTGCAGTAATATGGCTGCATCTGTTATATCTTTTATTTCTTTTATTCTTTTTATATTAATATCTCTGATACAAATATCTCGTATGCCTTTTTTTGTTTTCAAAGTTATTGTTTTCTCGTTGTAGATTCCTTGTTTTCTTACTTTAAAATTTCTTTGCGTTTGTAATGGATATTTTAAGGGC
>JAITXR010000253.1 GCA_031284665.1 Paludibacter sp. | reverse complement strand
TTCTCACGGAGTGCCAAAAACTTCTCACAAGGGTATCAAAACTTCTCACGAGCAAAAAAAGTGTTAATTTTTGTCTGAAAGAAAATATATTATTTTATATTTGCAAAAATAATAAGGATATGGAAACTGTAAAGTACAAAGCAAGTTATAAAAGCGATTTAGCAAATGCAGCAGGTGTCAGTTCTGAAACTTTTCGTCGTTGGTTAAAGAACGATACTACAGAACTGTCGGAAATGAAATGCAGCACAACCGCTAAAATTTTACCGCCAAATGCCGTAAAATATTTGTGCGAAAAATATTCTATTATTTTATAATTTTTTTTATATTTGCACTCATAAACATAAACACAATAATATTATGGAAACAACCAACGAAATTTCAAAAAAAGAGGTTGAAAATCAGATAAATGATTTATTCAAATTGCTTCTAAAAAAAACAGGTTTGTCAAAAAAGGACGTTATTGAACACGCAACGCGCGAATTTATTGCAAACAATATCAATATGGTTACTTCTGTTGAAAGAAAAAAATTTAGACAACTTGTTTTTTAATATGTCAGAAAATCTTAGTTATCATTTGTACATAGACACCAATGTGTTAATCAATTATTTCACAGGGCAAACGGACGATGTAAATTGTTTGAATTTTCTTTTTAAAAGGACTGAAAAACTTTATACATCTACTTTGGCATTGGTGCAAATGGTTACACAACTACAAAATAAAACAAGTAAACGTAAACCTTTTAAAAAGGAAAAAATATTTGAGTGTTTAGATTTTATACGTCAAAAAATCACAATTTTAGAGGTGAGCGAAGATGATGTTTTTTATTTTAAGAAAAAAACTTTTGTTGGAAACGATATAGAAGACTTCATTCATTATTCTATAAGTAAAAAAATCAGTTGTGGTAAAATTATAACTAATGACACAGGGCATTTCCTAAATTTTGTAGGCATAGAGGCATTAGAGCCATATAAATATTTAGCACTTAAAAAGAAAAAATAATATCAAAAAAAAATCTTAACTAATTTATCGCTCCATCCAATAAAAAATAAAAGTCCGACAATGTTCGGCTTTTTTTTTATTAAAATTTAACGAGAAAACTACTTTAAACTACATTAAACTACATTAAGCGGACAAAAGCGGACAAAAGCGGACACCGCCATTTTCCCTCACATTATATTTGCAGACGAAAAAAAATAAATTTTCTGTTTGCAAATGAACAAATTATTAAAAATAGTCATTCCGGTTGGTGTAGTTGCTGCTGTTGGCGTTTGGGCGTTATCCAAAGTCAAATCGCTGCAATCGTTCTACAACTTGCTGTCCATTACCCCCAAATTGGACGGTGGGCTAAGTAAAATTAAAATCGACCTGCTGTCGGGCATTACCATTCCTATTGCCGTTGATTTTGCCAATCGTACAGCCGAACAGGTAACAGTTGGCATTCAGGCAATAGACATTGCTTACAAAAATAAAATTGTAGCACAGTCGCTGCCAACATCAAGCGAAATTACCGTAAAAGGCAACTCAATTTCCACACTCAAAGGGCTTAGCATTACCATATCTATATTTAATCTTGTTTCCGTTGGCGGCTCTATTGTCAACACTATTTTAGCAAGTGGTATTAATGCAGCAGCATTTCAACAACTGATTGCTGATTTCGAGATGCGAGCAACCTGCATATTCAACCGCGCCATAATTTTCTCGTTTGCCTCAAAATTTGGCGACACAGTGGAAGTAAAACAGGAAACTCAAAAAGCCGTTTCAGGATTAGGACTTGTAGCCAATACAGCCCGCCGTATTCGCCCATTTGCCGAATACGAGATGTACATACCTCCCAAAACTTTACTTGGACACGACGACCTGATTGTGAATGCCGATGGCGATGTGGAAGACACAGTACAATTAATGCACGAGGCAGCCCGCAAATATAAATCCGACACAACCACACTTGCAGCACATCTCGAAGGTAAAACCGTACCCGAAACGCTGCAAAACATTTTCGATTTCGTTTACAATTACATAAAATATGAGGAGGACAGCCGTACAATCGAGCAAGTTCGCCGACCGTTGCGCACACTGTGGGACAGACGCGGCGACTGCGACTGTTACAGCGTTCTGATAGGCTCAATACTCGAAAATTTGGGCATTGCCTACAAATTCCGCATTGCAGCCTACAATGGGCGCGACAATTACCAGCACGTATATGTAATAGTGCCAACAGATAACGGTGCAAACTACTACGTTTGCGACCCTGTGGTTGACCGCTGTTTTTACGAAAAACCAACTTCAAAACATAAAGATTTTTGATTAATGTAAAATGTAAAATGTAAAATGTAAAGTGAAAATACTACTAATTAAGGGACGAAGGCTCGAAAGGGCGAAAAAAACTACTAATTAGGAAACTATTCACTATAAACTATTAACTATTAATTATGGGAATGCCAATACAATTTCTAAATGGAGTGAACGACAATTATACCGGTGCAGGTAAATCATCGTCAAAGCCGTACTTTCGAGAGATAACGAAAGTAACGAGCGGTTACGATATATTGTCGTATGCGGGCAATTCGTCAATCGAAGATGAGGAACGCCTGTTTACACACGTTAAGCGTACACTTAGCGCATACAAAAAGCAGCCCGAACTCAACCAATTGCTTTACAATGCCGAAAGGCTCACCGAATATACACAACGAAACGGCGCAATACCCACAATGGAAACTATGTTACAAAACGTGGTAGATGCGTGGGATACGTCAGAACGCGAGAGCGTATTGCGCCGTCAGGCAGATATAGAGGAGAGATTAATTCTCTCCAATATCCTGAATAATCACTTTTATGAGGATGCTTGGCACATTGACAACGATGACGAGTACAACCAATGGGATTACGATGTAAATGCTGCCGGTAAGATAAAGCGCAAAACCAATCGTAACGGTTTTTTTGCCCTGATACTTGCTGCGCTCTATCCCGATATTGCCGATGGTGAAATTGATTTTGTGGCAGCCAATCCATTTTTTGTGCAACACAAAACTTTTCAGCGTGCCAAAATACACGCATTGCGCAAACGCGAAAAAGCCACAAGCGAAAAAATCGAAGGTATTTGCGGACTTTCGGGCGTAGATGCTACGTATCGCAAAACACTCTACGGAGTAGCATCCGGACGAGTGCTAAACGCCACTAACAACGCCGATTTCAATGTACGTCAATATCTTATCGATACGCTTTATTTAATAAGCAATCGTCCGCAGGACTATTTTACATCCGACTTGCAGGCACAAACTGAAATTGCTTATTTACAGCATCTTATCAAATACTTTGATACCGATTTACGTAATAACGTAATTGCTCAACTTGCTGCTACCGGCACTATGACCGGACAACTTGCAGGTGGACTTGGAAGTATCATCAGTTTTTTCAAAAAATTGGGGAAAAACATCGGTGAATTTTTCCGTAAATTAGGCTCAAAAACTTTTCGTGGGCTGGTGTGGAACTCGCTGGGCAAACTTGTGAAAATTATTATCAAGTTTATCATCAAATACAATCCAATTACCATACTGATGCGCTCTGCATTTCTATTTATGGTTAATTGCAACTTATTCGACCTTGCTACAAATAATTTTGTAGGCATCCAAACTCGCAGATATGCCATCGCAGCCGGTTATAGCGATGAACAGTACGACAAAGCAGTAAAAGTATGGGAAGCCACAAAATCAAAATACGAAAAAATTGGCGGCGATGCCGAAAATCTGAAAAAAACCATTACTCGTGGAGCGAGCCGATTTATAGCCGAAACCGGCAATGTAGATGCAGCGCAACTCAAAGACAAAAATTGGTTTGAGCGGATAATCGACACCATTTTCACCAAAAGTCCCAACTTGCTAACCGAAGCACAGTTGTACGACCAAGCAGCCGAAACCGAAAAAGGACAACGCAACGCAAACGGCGAAATAGAAGATGAAAACCTCGAAAATCCTGCGGAAGTACAGGACTACGAGGAAGAGGCAGACTTAGACAACGACGACAAAAAAAATATATTGGTAACTTTTTACAATGTTCTCAATATCTATTTAACCTTTATTGTTCGCCTGCATTATATACGCGGGTGGGGGATATACAATTGGGAAGGCTCGACAACCACAACCTCAATCTCCAAAAAATCGCGTAAACTTGTTGACCAAATAGTAGCAAGTCGTGATGTATTTGCTCCCACCGGTAAACTCGCAAATAACCTTGCGAACAAAACGCCGGAGCAACTGTTTGATGAACTTGGCAAACAATTTACAAATATTCAAATAGAAGTAGAGTTGGTCGAAAATGCGCGAGGCAAAAATATCATTAACCCTAATACTTTTTACGAACGTTTTTCTGGTAATGATTGGCTTAGCGAAACTGATGCAACTCATTTACAAGCCTATAATGAAGTTGTAATTCCTACATTAGAAGAAATGGCACGTGTACAGGCTGCAAAAGAAGAAGAAGAAAAACAGGGATTACCGGTATATCAGGATTTTAGTATAATTAATTACAAACCTGCATTTTACAAATTATCCGATGCTGCAATTCAACGTGAAATAGAGGCTGATGCATTGGATTTAAAGCAATCACCGGTGTCGGAATTAGTCAAGTCAACAACAACACTAACTCCGAATACAAAATTAGTAGCAGTAGCAACAGATTTTCTACCTGTATCTACTGTAAGAACAAATGCTTTGCAGGGCATTGACGATGTAGCCAATTATTACGACTATTGTGTAGCAAAATACTTGGAAGCAAATCCCGGACTTGGAGCCGCACCTGTGATTGCCGGTATTGCCGTGTGGCTATCCACAGGCTTAGCCCTTGTATCTGCACTAATGGAAATTTTCAAAGCATTTGGCGTAGGAGGTAAAAAAATGCAATCCGTATGGGAAAAAGCAACTGCATTTACACACCTTGCAAGCGCGGGACTTAATATGTACACAGTTATTGCCGAAGCGACAGGAAAATCGGCGTATGAAAAAGCAATAGCAGAAGGCAAAACGCCCGAAGAGGCGCAAGCAATAGCAGATGCAGCAGCACTTAAAGCAGCAGAAGACGCAAAAACAGCCGATGCAGCAAAAAAAGGCAGTAGTGGAGTTCCGACAAGTTTAGCAGATTTAGTTGAGCAATTTACATCCGGTAAAATAGATTTGACCGATTATACCAAATATCTTGAAATCTTTACCGGAACAACTCCATCAGGAACAT
>JAITXR010000226.1 GCA_031284665.1 Paludibacter sp. | reverse complement strand
GAATTTGACGACAACGCCGAGCCAAAGCGCCAAGTGTGCATTGCGGGCAGAATTATGAGCCGCCGTATTATGGGAAAAGCGTCGTTTGTTGAATTGCAGGATTCAAAAGGGCGAATTCAACTTTATGTGAGCCGCGACGATATTGCCACCGAAGAGCAGCCGGAAATGTACAACACGGTTTTCAAAAAACTGCTTGATATTGGTGATTTTATCGGCATAAAAGGATACGTTTTTCGCACACAAACAGGCGAAATCAGCGTCCACGCACAGGAATTGACGGTGCTGTCAAAATCGTTGCGCCCACTGCCGATTGTGAAATACAAAGACGGATTGGCGTATGATGCTTTTGAAGACCCCGAACAGCGTTATCGTCAGCGGTATGTGGATTTAGTTGTAAATGAGGGAATTAAGGATATTTTTCTCAAACGCACAAAAGTTTATCAATCGATGCGCAATTATTTTAATTCGCAAAATTATGTGGAAGTGGAAACTCCTGTGTTACAGCCAATTCCGGGTGGTGCATCGGCGCGCCCATTCATTACACACCACAACGCACTTGATATTGACTTGTATTTGAGAATTGCTAATGAACTGTATCTCAAACGTTTAATTGTAGGTGGTTTTGAAGGCGTTTATGAATTTTCGAAAAATTTCCGCAACGAAGGAATGGACCGCACTCACAATCCCGAATTTACTTGTATGGAAATATACGTCGCCTACAAAGATTATAATTGGATGATGGATTTTACCGAAAAAATGATTGAAAAAATCTGTCTTGACGTAAACGGCACGTGCGAAATCACATTTGGCGAACGGAAAATAAATTTCAAAGCACCGTTTAAACGTATTTCAATGATTGATTCTATCAAGGAAAATACCGGCATCGACATTAGCGGAATGAACGAAGAAAATTTGCGTGAAGTATGCAAAAAACTCCATATTGAAGTTAGCGAATCGATGGGAAAAGGCAAATTGATTGACGAAATTTTTGGCGAAAAATGCGAAGGTAACTACATTCAGCCGACTTTCATTACCGATTATCCGATTGAAATGAGCCCGCTTTGCAAACGCCATCGTACAAACCCGGAACTCACCGAACGCTTTGAATTAATGGTAAATGGCAAGGAACTCGCCAATGCTTACAGCGAACTCAACGACCCGATTGACCAACTCGAACGTTTCCAAGAACAACTTCGTTTGTCGGAAAAAGGCGACGACGAGGCAATGTTTATTGATATGGATTTTGTGCGCGCACTCGAATACGGAATGCCGCCAACTTCGGGAATGGGTATCGGAATGGACAGACTTGTGATGCTTATGACCGGACAACAGGCAATACAAGAAGTGCTGTTTTTCCCGCAAATGAAAATGGAAAAATAACAATTTGCGAATGTGCTAATTTGCTAATAAACAATAAACAAATGTGCCAATTAACAATATGCCAATTAAGGAATGATAATTAACTTTAACAGGGTTTGAAAACTCTGTTAGAGTTAGTATATAGATGCAGACGTGGAGCTGGGCAAGTTTTCTGTACTCGTGGTACAACGACTGCGGTTTTTCGACGGACGTGACGGGGAACAGAACGAGGACGGTGCGGTTTGACAGATAACAAATTAATTGACAGATAATAATAACAATAAATAAAATAATATGAAAGTAATTTATCTAATTTTAGCAGTAGTTTTTATCGTTGGAATACTTCTGATAAAAACAAAAAAAACAGGTACAGTGGTGGCTAACACCTTACCAAACACCGAAAAAGAAAATGACAAACTTGTTGTTGTCAAAGAAGCCAATGAATCAGATTTAAAAAAAGCAATTAGTGATTTTTGCCATACTTACAATGAAAATGACTATGCAGTTTTGCCAAGGTTTATAAGAATTACAGATAGGGAATATGCTATTACATTTCCTTACGATGTGAATTTTGACAAATTTTGCTTCTTTGTAAATTATTTGAAATACCCAATTGGCATTGACAGATTTTCTCCTAACGTTTTAGCGTGGACTACATTAAACCAAGAAGACCACTACGCTCCAAAACAATGTATCGGAAAAAAAGTAATGTTGTATATTGCTGACGATGACACAGAATACGATAATGTGTTTTTGACAAATGAAGGCAATATCGGTTTTAAAATAGATTTTGCTTTTAATTCAAAAAACGATAAACCGTTAGATTTCCCAAAGAAAAATTATTCTTTACCAACGGTGGACAAAGATAGTTTGAGCGAAAAATTATTTGAAGACTTTAGATAAGATTATTATGCGAACGACACCCGCCATTCCCCAACTTGTATGGGTTTCAAGTAATATTTGAAAAATAGAACTAATTTGCTTGCGTAAATTACCAAAAATGTTGTATCTTTGCAGCATTAAATTTGTAACAAAAAAAGTATTATTTTGTTACAAATAAAACAGCAATAAGTATATGCAATCAGTTGAATATCAAATAAAAGAATGGATAATTAAAAAATGGCGCGGAAAAATATTTTTCATAGACGATTTTGCTGCTTTTGGCACTCCTGATGCGATAAAAAAAATCGTTACAGCGTTTGGTGCAGTCCGCCCACCCTCCCAACTTGCCGTTCTACCAACCAACAATCATCCGAGCGTTAGTTTTCGTAATTCGTAATTGTATTGCGATTATTTTGTAATTTTTTCTTTCAGGTCAAAAATACGCAATTTGCTAAGTCGCTTGTTTTTGCGGTCGAATATCAAAAATTCGGCAATTAGCAGGAATAGAGCCAGAAAGGCAAAGGATTGAAATTGTTCGTTGAAGTCCGAAAATACTTGAGTTTCGATTTCGCTTTTAGCAAGTTTGCTGATTTCGGTGCTGATAATTTTGTAGGCATTATTTGTATTATCGGCGCGAACATACACACCACCTCCTGCCGATGCGATATTTTTACACATTTCCTCGTTGAGTTTCGACACCACCACATTTCCCTGCGCATCTTTGCGGAAACTCATTGTGCCATCGATAGGAATAGGTGCGCCTTCGGGTCGCCCAATGCCAACCACAAAAACGTTGATACCCTTTTCGTGAGCGAGTTTTGCAGCACCGGCAGCGTCGTCCTCGTGATTTTCGCCATCGGTAATCAGGATAATGGCACGTCCTGTTTCGGATTTTTCGCCAAACGACCTTATACACAGGTCAATAGCACTGCCAATAGCAGTTCCTTGACGAGGTACAATTGTAGGCGAGATATTTTGCAGAAACATTTTTGCCGACACATAATCCACAGTAATAGGGAGTTGAATGTAAGCATCGCCCGCAAAAACAGCCATTCCCACTTTGTCGTTATTCATATCGTCGATAAGTTTGGCTATAATTTGTTTTGATTTTTCAAGTCTATTTGGCTGAACATCCTGCGCCATCATCGAGTTTGAAACATCGAGAGCAAGCATAACTTCAATTCCTTTGCGTTTCTCGGTTTGAAGTCGAGTGCCAAATTGTGGCTGTGCAAGAACAACAATAATAAGCAGAATAACAATTGTTTGAAGAGTAAATTTCAGTTTTGGGCGGAAACTCGAAACATTAGGCATTAATTCGGTCAATAAATCGAGATTGCCAAATTTTATTAAATTTTGCCGTTTTTTGATTGTTGCCAACACAAAAATTATCACTAATAAAGGAATTATCAGTAATAAAAATAAAAATTCGGGATGTGCAAATCTAAACATATCGTTTCAAAGTTATAATTAGACCAAATTCAATTCAATAATTAAGGTATTTTTCGGAACACCGTATTTCTGAGTAATATTTCGAGTGCCATCGCAAAAAATGCAGCAATAGCAAAGATAAAGAAAATTTCGGTTTTTTTGCTGTATTCGCGTACGCTGATTTTGGTTTTTTCCATTTGGTCGATTTCCTGATAAATGCTGCGCAGTTTTTCGTTATTAGTAGCGCGAAAATATTGTCCGCCTGTTTTTTGTGCGATATTTTGCAGCGTTTCTTCGTCAAATTCCGAGTCCATTTGTTGATATTGAGTGCCAAAAGGCGTAGGTACAGGAATGTTAACTTTGCCGTGCGAGCCTACTCCAATAGCATAAACTCGAATGCCAAAAGTTTTGGCAATTTCAGCGGCAGTAATTGGCGCAATATCGCCCCTGTTGTTCGAGCCGTCGGTGAGCAAAATAATTACTTTCGACACTGCTTTGCTTACTTTTATTCTGTTTATGGCGTTTGCCAATCCAAGTCCGATAGCAGTTCCGTCCTCAATCAATCCGAATTTAATGCCGTTAAAAAGATTAACCAACACAGCGTGGTCGGTAGTAAGCGGGCATTGTGTAAAACTTTCGCCGGCAAAAACTACCAAGCCTATATTGTCGTTGGGGCGCGAGAGGATAAACTCTGTTGCCACTTTTTTAGACGCTTCCAATCGATTGGGTTTAAGGTCTTCGGCAAGCATTGTTCCGGAAACGTCAAGGGCAATCATAATGTCGATACCTTCGGTGTTTTCGGTGCGCCACGAATTCGAAAGTTGCGGTCGTGCAATGGTTAATATTATTAAAGCAATAGTTATCGTTCGCAAAGTAAAAGGCAAATGACGCAGGCGGATGCGCAAACTTTTCTTCTGTTGTGATAAATTACGTTGCGCCGAAATTTGCAAACTCGCATCCTCGCGTTGCATTTCTTTAATGTACCAAAATACTGTTGGCACAATTAAAATGAGTAAAAACAAATATTCGGGATTATTAAATGTCATTTTTTAAAGTAGTATTAATAAATTCAAAAGCGTTATCAAGGCTGCGAATATTCTCGCTGTGCTGCGGAATATATTTTGCAAATTTTACTAAATCCGAAGTGCTGAAAATTGCTTTTAATAAATTGAGCGATGAGGCATAATCAGTTTTAATAAAGTGCAGTGAATCAACAATTTCGTGCGAAGTTTGTTCAAAAGTCGAAACTAAAAATCTCATTTCGATATATTCGCGCAAAACATCGGTTAATTCAGTATAATATTCTTTTATGCGTCCTTGTTGCCATATTTTTTCGTTACGTATTTTTTCTAATTTTTGTAATGCAATTATATGCGGTGGAATTATTTCTTTTGGAACGGGAACGCCTTGCTGTTGCGGTTTTTTCTTTGTAAGTATCACAATAAGAACGATAATGCCCGCCAAAATCAGTAAGCCCGCAAGTATGAGTAATACTGTTTTTATTAAGCCTTTCCAGTTAAAAGGCGGAGCATAAACCGGCTTTATATCGGTAATCGACATCGACGCCGTATCGATTACAAAAGGCTGAATAACTTTGAGCGAAAGGGTTTTGCTCCAAGCCGTATCTCCCTCACATACAAACGGATAGCGAGGGATAAAGAGCAAAGAATCGTCAAACGATGTAACTATATAACTGTGATTGATATTCAGATAGCCATCTTGTTCGCTAGTGTCCGGTTTCAGGCTTTCTACAATTTCGATTGCAGCAGTTATTGTGTCGCCAAACAGCGGAGTTTCAACTATTTGCCCTTTTTGTTGCGAGACCGTAAAAGTCAGACGAGTTTGATTGCCAATCCACATCACAGTAGAATCAATTTTGGAATCGACAGTAAAATTTTGAGCATTGAAAGTATTCAATGCTGTGAAAATCAAAAATATCGTAACTAAACTTTTGTTCATCTAATTCAAGTTTTACATTAGCACATTAAAATCACCCTCTCATTTTGAACAGTTTCAAAAGAGTTTTTACATAATCGTCAGCCGTGTTCATCGACACCGAATCCACACTTGCTTTGGTAAACATTTTTTGCAGTGTGAGTTGGCTTTCGCTCCATTGTTGTCGATAAGCCTTTCGCAGTGTGCGGTCGGCAGTATCAACCCAAATTCGTTTTCCTGTTTCGGCATCTTTGAGTTTCACCAGCCCCACATCCGGCAGGTCGGTTTCGCGAATATCGAATATTTGTAAAGCCACAATATCGTGTTTGCGGTTGGCAATTTGCAGTTCTTTTTCAAAATCGGGCGCAATAAAATCGGAAATCACAAAAGCGATTGAACTTCGTTTAATAATATTTGTCATATATCGCAATGCTACCGCAACATCGGTTTCCTTATTTTCGGGAGTAAAATCAATAAGTTCGCGAATGATATGCAAAACGTGTTTACGTCCTTTTTTGGGCGGAATAAATTTTTCAATTTTATCCGAAAAAAGTATCAATCCAATTTTATCGTTATTTTGAATAGTCGAGAAAGCAAGTGTAGCAGCGATTTCAGTGCAAATATCGCGTTTCATTTTTTTTGTTGTACCAAAATCTTTACTGCCCGACACATCCACCAAAAGCATAACGGTCAGTTCGCGTTCCTCTTCAAAAATTTTGATGTAAGGATGCCCAAAGCGCGCCGTTACATTCCAATCCACAGAACGAATATCGTCTCCGTATTGATATTCACGTATTTCCGAGAAAGTCATACCACGACCTTTGAAAGCAGAGTGATACTCGCCCGCAAAAATATTTTTCGACAGCCCGCGTGTTTTAATCTCTATCTGCCGTACTTTTCGTATGATTTCGCTTGTTTCCATTTTTTAGTTTGAACGTGTTGAATGTTTGAACAGTTTGAATGTTTGAGTAGTTTGAGTAGTTCATAAAGTACGGGTTGATGTTGCTGTTACCGTTCTTCATTAATCACTCATCACTAATCGTTAATTCACTATCTTTGCTCTTTACTCTATATTTAAGGTACTTCAACCGCGTTAAGAATTTCGGTAATAATTTCTTCCGATGTCATATTATTTGCCTCAGCCTCGTAACTCAAACCAATTCTGTGGCGCAAAACGTCGTAGCAAACAGAGCGCACATCTTCGGGAATTACATATCCACGCCGTTTTATAAATGCGTAAGCGCGTGCAGCAAGTGCCAGATTTATTGAGGCACGAGGCGATGCGCCGAATTGAATCATTTCCTTGAGATTTTCGAGTTCGTAATCCTGCGGGAAACGTGTAGCAAATACAATATCAACAATATAACGTTCAATTTTTTCGTCAATATAAACTTGGCGCACTACATCACGAGCAGCGATTATTTCTTGTGGCGTTAGTATTGGTGCTATTTTTGGCTTTTCGGCAACTAAATTTTGACGGATAATGAGTTTTTCCTCTTCCTTTTTCGGATAATTTATCACTACTTTGAGCATAAATCTATCCACTTGCGCTTCGGGCAACGGATATGTACCTTCTTGTTCTATTGGGTTTTGCGTGGCAAGTACAAGGAATGGATTAGGCAGCGGATATGTATTTTCGCCGATTGTTACCTGACGCTCCTGCATTGCTTCGAGCAGTGCGCTTTGAACTTTTGCCGGTGCGCGGTTTATTTCGTCGGCAAGCAAAAAATTCGCAAAAATTGGTCCTTTTTTAATACTAAATTCTTCCTTTTTCTGACTGTAAATCATTGTGCCAATCACATCGGCAGGCAAAAGGTCGGGGGTAAACTGAATACGACTGAAATCGGCTTTGATAAGGTCGGCAAGAGTTTTGATTGCCAAGGTTTTAGCCAAACCGGGGACTCCTTCGAGAAGTATATGTCCGTCGGACAGCAAGCCTATTAACAGCGAATCCACCAAGTGTTTTTGCCCCACAATCACTTTGTCCATTCCCATTACTATAGAATCGACAAATGCAGATTGTTGCTCAATTTTCTGATTAAGTTCTCTTATATCAACATTTTGTTCCATATTGATTTGTTTTTATAAAGTTTGTTTGTTTTGGAGTGCAAATATAATGCTTATATGTGTTTATTAGTAGTGTGTTTAATTACTATTAACACGATTTTAGATTTTATTAAAATTTGATGGGCTAATTTGTTATTATATTTTGAAAATAAAACGATAGTGTTAGAAAATTTAGTTTTTTTTGTATTTTTGCAAAAACAAATAAAGAAGTGTTAGGAATTAAGAGGTTTGAGTAGAATTGGGTATCTGGGAAACATTCAATAATCCAAATTTTAACCGTATGGAATTCCATACAGTTAAAAATGCAAAGAATGAAGAAATAAAACAATTGGGGCATAATAGTTAATGTATAATTCGGCTTTTAAAAGTGTCGAATTCGACACCTTTACGCACTAAGGAAAACAAGCCGGAAACTGCTCAAACTATTCAAACTACTCAAACTTTTTGAATGTTTTTCGATTTAATTATGCTAATTTTGTAAAAAAAATAATGAACACAAGCAATGCGGTAATAAAATTTTTGCTTTTCGGCGCGGTAGGATTATTGCTGTATTTTTGCATTCGCAGCATACTTGCACCTATTGAGTTTGAAAACAAAAAAACTGAACGTCAAGAAATTGTTATTCAACAACTTATCGACATTCGTACAGCGCAATTGGAATACAAAGCGCATAA
>JAITXR010000220.1 GCA_031284665.1 Paludibacter sp. | reverse complement strand
ACCAAAAAATGCGATCACCCCAATGCATGTCTAAGTTTCCATTTTCAAGTACATTTAAGATTGGAATTAGTTTGTTGTCATAATATTTGTAGAAATAAAAATTGAACTGCCAAATACCTGTGCCTGTTCCAAAATTCTCTTTATAATAAATGACCGTCTTCCCATCATTGTCTTTGTAGTGTTCTATTACAAGTCCGTAACGGTGCTCAATCCGATGCAACGCAAGAATTTTATTGTGCTTAAAAAAATATAGTTCACAACTCCATCCCATATCCGGGTAGCCTAAACAAATGGCGTATTCATTAAAATCGTTTTTGTTTTTATCGAATGAAATTAGAGTTACAGGAATTTTGCCTTTTTCCAAATACGAACTGTCAACATTAATCTTTCCGAAAATACTTATTGCAGTCTTACGGTCTATCTTTTCTTGTTTAATTGCTTGTTTTAGTTTAGCAAAATCAGACGCGGAAATGAGTTTGTCTATTTGTAACTGATTTTTGAATATAGAATCTGCAACAAAAGATACTTTGTTTGCCAACTGACAAGTAGGCAAGTTGCCAATGCTGTCCAAGTAATTTTCAAGTTGTTGGTCGGTATATTGAATTTGGAGTTTTTCTTCATTTGTAACTTTAGTCGAGTCTGTTTCGGTAGCAACATTATTTTTCTGTCCTCCTCCATTTCCACAACTTATAAAAAACAAAAGGAACAATATGTAAAATGCGATTTTCTTTGTTCTATAAATTAACCGTTGCATATTTGATTTTTTTCAAAATTACATTTTTTTCGTTATTCGCGCCGCCAAGTCCGTAGAAAATTATCAAACTATTTAACTTTCAGCCGGTTTTGCTTTGCGGCACAGCATAATACTGACTTCGTACAGCAAATATAGCGGCAACGCCACAACCATCATTGTAAATGGGTCGGTGGTAGGAGTAATAACTGCCGCAAGTATCAAAATTATCACAAAAGCGTATTTTCTGCCTTTGCGCAAAAGCGATTTGTTAATGATGCCAATTTTCGACAAAACAAGTGCCAGCACAGGCATTTCAAACATCAAGCCAAGCGCAAATACCAAAACATACAAAGTGCTAAGATACGACTGAACTGAAATTTGATTGGGAACTAAATCGGAAATTTCGTAAGTACCTAAAAATCGAATACTTAACGGAAAAATTAAATAATAACTTACTAACGCACCAAGATAAAACAAAAACGATGCGCTAAAAAATACCCAACCAATATTGCTTTTTTCAGCTGGATAAAGAGCCGGCGCAACAAAAAGCCAAATTTCGTACAATATATAAGGTATTGCCAGCACAATAGCAATGGTAAAAGTGGCAGTAATATGCGCTACAAACTGCCCCGAAAGATTAATATTTATAAGTTCGATATGAAAATCGGCAGGACAAAGCGACGGCGATTGAAAAACATCGGCTAAGTAACAAAAAAAGCGATAAATTACAAAATCGGAACGAAGAGGCAAAAACACAACTTGGTCGAACACAAAATCTTTGAAACCGAACAATACCGCTACAATGACAAAAAGCACTATAACAATTCGTATAATTGTCCAGCGCAGTGCGTCTAAATGTTCCCAAAAAGTGGCAGGATTATTTTTCTCCCTCATTTTTTATTTCAGTTTCAACATCTTTTACGCCTTTTTTAAACTCGCTAACGCCTTTGCCGAGTCCACGCATCAGTTCGGGGATTTTCTTTCCGCCGAAAATCAACAATACCACAAGGGCTATAACAATAATTTCGGGAACGCCAAGAACAGATAAAATTGTGAGTGTTTGCATATTATTTTTAAGTTAAATGATTTTATATAAATTAATTTTGTTTGAGGAAAAACTATTTCTCTCAAATATATTACTCACAAAATTATAAAACTTTTTAAGATATTACTCTCAAAACAGAAAAAATATTGTGCAAAGAAACAAAAAGTACCGATTTATGATTAATACAAACAACTTTTTAATGTATAATAGGTATTTTGAAGATTTATTTTTATATCTAATTTTGCGAAAAATAAAAAAACTTAACTCAATGAACAAAATACTTACCTTACTGTTATTAACTCAAATTTCGTTATTTGCATTTGCGCAATCAACAAACGACAGCATATCAACAAAACCAAAACTTTCACTCGGCGGATATGGCGAAATAGCCTTTTCTCGCAATTTTTACAGCGACAATATTAACCGTTATTCTCATGCCGCAAATTATCGCGATGCCGCCTCACACGGTCGATTTGACTTGCCGCACGTAGTTTTTTTTGTTGGTTATGAATTTGGCAGCGGATGGCGTTTTCAGTCGGAAATTGAATTTGAACACGGAGGCACAGAAACAGCAGTTGAACTCGAAGCTGAAGAAGCAGGCGAAGTTGAAAACGAAATAGAACGCGGTGGTGAGGTGGTTTTGGAGCAATTTTGGATTGAAAAATCTTTTTCGTCCGCGCTAAATCTCCGAATTGGTCATATAATTGTGCCGGTGGGCTTAACTAACGGAAATCACTTACCGAATGAGTTTTTTACCGTCTATCGCCCCGAAGGTGAGGCTACAATTTTTCCCTGCACGTGGCACGAAACCGGCATTTCGCTTTGGGGCAAAGCAGGTAGTTGGCGTTATGAGGCTGCGTTTTTGCCGGCTTTGAGTTCCGAAATGTTTAGCCGTACAGGTTGGATAAATGGCGCAAGCGCATCGCCATACGAGTTTAAAATTGCCAACTCGTATGCCGCAGCAGCACGCATCGACAACTATTCGCTAAGCGGTTTGCGGCTTGGAATAAGTGGCTATGTGGGCAATTCGTTTAACAATTCAATTCAGCCAACATCAGCCGACCGCTATAAAAATGTAAAAGGCACAGTGCTTATCGGCTCATTCGATTTTCACTACGCTGCACATAATATTGTGGCGCGTGGATATTTTGATTATGGATATTTGGGCGATTCAAAAATAATTTCGGCTTACAATAAAAATTTGCCAAAAAGTTCGATTTCACCACGCACAAATGTTGCCTCTGATGTATTGGTTACAGGCATTGAGGCTGGATACGACATTTTCAGTATCGTCGGTCTTAATAATTCAGAAAAACTCAAAAATCAGAAATTTTACGTTTTTGGGCGTTACGAATATTACGATTCAATGTTCAAAACCGATGGAAATATTCAGAAAGACCGCTGGTGCAGTCGTCAAATTTTATGCGGTGGAATAAATTATTCGCCTGTAAAACAAATAGTTGTGAAAGCCGAATACTC
>JAITXR010000210.1 GCA_031284665.1 Paludibacter sp. | reverse complement strand
ATTTCTGTAATTCGCGGACTTGCAGGCTCAAAATGATACAGCAAATATTCGCCAATGCCATCACCTTTTACGCCTTCAACCCACGCGGTTTCATAACTCAAATCGTGGGCATTATGAGCCGCATAAACCTTTTTCGCAGAATAAAGTATCGAAGAGGCATACACAGAGTCAGGTCCCCCGCCACAATACCAACTACAACCGCTACCAATAGCGTCCCAATAGCCTTGTAGTAAGTCTTCTGCGTTCTCGTAATCATAATTTATTTGTTTAAAAAACTTCTTTTGTTCCGCCGTTAATTTGGAATAGTCCCAATTAATGGCTTCCAAAGTTTTATCTGCTTTGTCCCATTCTTCGCCAATTTTCGGGTCTAAATCAAGCAACCGTCCCAGTTTTGGAGACATTTCTTTGATTTCCTGCGCGTTAGTTTGTAAAAATAGGCAGGCAAACGCAATAATTAATAATTTTTTCATGTTTTTCTGATTTATATTTTTCATTCGCTGCACGCTATCAATTTTTTCAATTCATCGTAGTGCAAAAATACCACAACTCTGCCAGTAGAGCAGGACTATTGAAGAAAGTTCTGCCTTACAGGCAGAGGTCAGGTTTGTGCATTTTCCTTAGGTCGCACTACGTTTGACCTAAGGTTATGAAAGTTAAGTCCTTTCAGGACTTGCGAAAGTTAAACATATTGCATCGCATTTTTCAATATTCTAATTTTCAACGAGTTGAAATTCTTCAGACAGCGTCTGGGGAATTGAATATGCAAAATAAAATACACTTTTCGGAACTTTTCAAATTTTTTCTACTTCCACCACATCGCCATTATGTACATTAATAACTTTGACAAGCGCACCGGAAACGATTTTTTCGCCTGCGGTAATGGCGTTTAGTTCGTGGAACGAGCCGCGCACCGATATTTGAATTTTGCCTTTATCGCTTTTGTTCTCAGGAATGGTGAGATATACTTCGGCGGTTTTCCCGATTGTCTCGTCGAAACGAAAACTGCGGTCGCTGTTGAGTTTGAGTATCGCTTTGAGCAGAAAAAAGAATAGAAAAAGAAATGCTAATCCGGTAAGCGTGGCAAGTAATATCAGTAAAATGTTGCTATTCACTACATTATAAAAACATACGCCTCCCCAACCCAGTCCGAGTAAAAAATTTATAAGATTACGAAACGAAAAAAATTGCGAAAATCCATCTGCATCAGCATCTGTATCGGCATCAAAATCACTATTGCTGTCTATCCCAATTAAAGTGATAATTGCCTGAATTACAAATATCAACGATGCAAAAAGTGCAATGCTCCAATAAAATTTTAGAGCAGGCGGCAGAGAAACATACAAATCCATCATTGTAGTTAAATGTTAGTTGTTAAAAAACTATATCGATAATATCTGAATTACACCTAACAGACTGTCATTAAGTGGTTTGTCATCTTTTATTGCTTTGGTAAATGGAACGTGAACAATTTGGTCGTTTACAATACCTATCATAATATTGCGTTGTTCGTCAATCAGCGCATCGATTGCCGCCACTCCCATACGGCTGGCGAGTATGCGGTCGTATGCCGTTGGTCGCCCGCCACGCTGGATATGTCCGAGAATTGTAACTCTCACGTCGTATTCGGGATGTTCTTTGCGCATTCGTTCGGCAAGCCCGTTAGCCCCGCCTGTAATTTCGCTTTCGGCAACAATCACGATGCTCGAATTTTTCGATTTGCGGAAACCGTTGCGTATCAGTTGGTCGAGTTGGTCTTCGTCGGTTTGGCGTTCGGGTACTATTGCCGCCTCTGCACCCGATGCTAATGCGCTGTTTACCGCTAAGAAACCGGCATCTCGCCCCATTACTTCGATAAAAAACAGTCGTTCGTGCGACGATGCTGTGTCGCGAATTTTATCAACCGCCTCGATAATTGTATTTAAAGCGGTGTCGTATCCGATAGTAGAGTCGGTACCCCAAAGGTCGTTGTCGATAGTGCCGGGAAGTCCAATAATAGGGACATTGTACTCCTGAGCAAATACTCTTGCGCCGGAAAAAGTACCATCTCCGCCAATCACTATAAGGGCATCTATTCCGTGCGATTTTATGTTGTTGTATGCAGTTTGCCTGCCTTCTGCCGAGCGAAATTCCTGACTGCGTGCCGTTTTGAGAATTGTTCCGCCTTGTTGGATAATATTACTTACATCTTGAGTGTAAAAATCGTGTATCTCGCCGGAAATCAACCCTTTATATCCTCGATAAATGGCTTTTACTTTTATTCCGTTAAATATTGCAGCGCGAGTTACTGCGCGAATAGCGGCGTTCATTCCCGGAGAGTCGCCTCCAGAAGTTAACAGACCTATTGTCTGAAGTTTATATTCCATAAATTATGTTTTATTTGAATTAAACGACAAATTTAGCATTTTTTTCAAAAAAAAGCAAGATTATTTTGTTTTAATTTGCAGATATAAAAATTTTTATGTTTCTTTGCAGCCACATACGATATTTCCTTTCGAAAGATTAGTATTATTTCTCGGTTAAATCCGTAAAATGATTTATCTAATCTAACGTTTGTACTTTGTTGTTATGTATAACAATTTTTTATTTATTTAATTACATTTTTTTATGAACATTTACGTAGGTAACTTAAGTTACAAAGTTCGCGAGAACGACCTTCAAGGAGTACTGGAAGAATATGGAGCAGTAACTTCTTGCAAAATTATTAAAGACCGTGAAACCAATCGCTCTAAAGGCTTTGCTTTCGTAGAAATGGCTGACGATTCTGCTGCAACTAAAGCAATAGAAGAACTCAACGGTGCCGAATTTGACGGCAGACCTATGGTTGTGAAAGAAGCACGCCCAAAAGCGTAATTTTTGCTGCTATAAAAAAGATACTCCTGATACGAATTTTATCGTGTCAGGAGTTTTTTTTGTGGCGTTTGTTGTAGGGGCGTTGCATGCAACGCCCGCATGCAACGCCCCTACGGTGTAATGTTTCAGCGGTTTTTATTATTAATTTTTCACAAACCTGCCATAATATTTCCCACATTTCAAAATATAAATCCCTGATTGTAGTGTGGAGATATTTATTGATTGATGATTTGTGTATTTGGTACTTAACATTCGCTGCCCTGTAATGTTGAATATCTCAACATTTGATGAATTATCCACGTTTTCGGCAGCAGGGAAGTTAATAAACAGTTCGTTTTTGGCAGGATTGGGATATATTTTGATTTCCGAAATGCTGACTGCCGACACTGACAGCGCAGTATCTGCCGGATT
>JAITXR010000191.1 GCA_031284665.1 Paludibacter sp. | reverse complement strand
CCAAGTACAAGCCAAAAAGTACCGATAAATTCAGCAATAAGTTTTTTCATAATTAGTTAATTTTTAATTGGTAAATAAATATTTATTGTTTAAAAGTCATTTGCAAATTAAATCAATTTTGTGCTAAAAACGGCTAATTATTTATTAAAAAAACAAAAACGCAAATTATCTTTTGTTTTTTTGACAATTTGCGTTTTTGAATTTTAGGTTTCCTTAACAACAATATTTTTACATTGGCATTGGCATACCCTCACCCATTCTTATACCGCCACCTTGGTAGCCACCCGGAGGAATACCGACAGGCGCATCGCCACCTCTAAATCCATCTCTGCGATTTCCCCTACTGTTGCCTGCTCCAAAGCCTTTTATTTGATATGTAAATGTCAGCAAAAAGTACGAAGGCAAAGTATTGTAACTGTTATTTTGAATATAATTGTCGCCTACAGTTTGGCGAATATTCAGCCGTTGACGTAGAATATCGGTGGCTTTAAGCGAAATTGTGGCGAGATTTTTGAAAAGTTGTTTATCTATTGTTGCGTTCCACATTATTTCGCTCAAACTCATATTTGTGTATCCTGCGCGGTCGGAATATGCAATATCGGAACTGATAGTCCATCGCGAAGGCAAGTGCAGCACCATATTACCGCGTACTGTCCAATCCCAAGTTGAAGTTGGGTCTTTTTTCAAATTGTTGAGCGAATTTGCATAACTTACATCTCCTCGCAAGCCGATTTCAATTATTTCTTGAGTGAGTGTAAGAGAAATTCCTTCGGATGCGTTTCGTCTTTTTGTATTACTTTCATCTCCAAGTGTTAAATGTTCAATGTCAATGATTTCGTTGTCAACTCCACGCGAAACATAACTGTATTGAGTACTGTATCCGAGCGAAGTATTGGTTGTAAAATGCAATAATTTACGAATCAACGGCGTGTTAAACATTATGTTCCAATTCAAACTTACCGGTAATTTAGGCGAATTTACAATTTGATTATATTGTTTCAGTGTATTATCGTAAATGCGATTCGATACCAAAGCATCTTTTGTGAAATTTGCGTTCACAAATGTACTGAACGATGCAAAAGTTTTATCGTTAAATGCGCTGTACATTAAGCGGAAATTATTGCTAAACGATGGGTTAAGTAACGGATTTCCAACTGTTTCTTGCATTAAATCGGAGTTGTTTTTTACCGGTTGCATTTGGTCAATTGAAGGCTGTTGAGTACGCCCGCGATAGTCGAGGCGTACAAAAGTTTTGCGATTCCCAATATAATACTGAAAACGACCTGTTGGCGAAAAGTTCAAAACACCATAAGTTGTGTCGCGACTAAAACCGTTTCCGTAATAGCGGCGGTTTGTAGTTTGCGATGGCTGACCTTCAAGTCCGAGCATAACGTTATATTTCTGGTCAGTATATTGATAATTGATTTCCAACGACTCGCGATTGAAAATATTTTCAAAAGTATTGCTGTATTCTTCGTTAAATTCCGAATAAACAGGATTTTCGCGCGAGCCAACATTATTATATTGATTTTTTTCGGAATTTGTGGTATTATTGCTGTACGATGCGGCAATTTCGAGTTTGTTTTTAAGATTCCAAAGAGGCTCTACAAATGATAGGCGCAAACTTGCATTAAAATTATCTGATTTATTATCAGTAAATTGGTCGCGAACGATTGCTGTATCGCGCGTAAATTTTTCCGAATAATTATAACTTTCGTTGTTTGATTGCGAAAAACCTGTATTGAGATTAAGAGTTAGCGAGCGCCCTTTTTTCATAAATTTATGATTGTAAATTACATTCAATCCTCCCGAAAGTGAATTGTTAGTACTGTTTCCGGTAGAATTTCCCCAACTTGTAGTGTCCTCTTCCACAAAATAAGTGTAATCCTTTAGCGAAAACGAATTACCTGTGCCATAACTCATTCGTGGTTGAATGATTATTGTATTTAATGAGTCGATAGTCCATTCTGTTTCAAAACGCAGATTAGAGTCCCACTTGCCGTTTGTCGAATAATTGTGGGTTGTATCTCTAAATACTTGATTTTGCTGATAACTTTCTCGATTGCTGGCATTATTGTTTTCGTTCGAGGAGTGATTTATGGTGAAATCACCACCAATTTTAAGTTTAGGATTTAAAATAGTGTTGTTGTTAATACCAATATTTTGAGTTTCGGTAATTCCGGCGCCACTGCTCCATCCTCCACGCCCGCGCCCACCACGCGCTTGATTAAGATTATTTAAACCGCCTGTCAATGCAGTTTGCGAATCGCCTCTCATTAAATTCAACGAAACATTGCCGGTATAACGCAAATGGTCGCCAACATTATTACGTGCATCGTCGCCAACACTTCCTTTTTCAAACAAAGTGGCATCTACACCACCACCGCCGCCAAAATTTCCAAAAGTCCCTTTTTTGCGGTTTGGTTTTGTGGTCAAATTAATGATGCGTTCCGTGTCGCTATCCTCAAAACCGGTAAGGCGCGCCATATCCGATTTTTGTTCTAAAACTTGAATTTTTTCAATCATATCGGCAGGTATATTGTTCACAGCCTGTTCGATATCGCCACTGAAAAACTTTTTACCATCAACACGAATATTTTTTATTTCTTCGCCGTTAATATTAATTTTGCCATCCGAAGTATATGCTGCCCCCGGCAGTTTTTTGATGAGTTCGCTTACCATAGCATTTTCGGGAGTTTTGAAAGCCGTAGCGTTGTATTCGAGCGTATCGCCACGCACTACCATTTGCGCCGCTGTCCCTTTTACTTCAATTCCTTTAAGCATCTCGACATTTTCGACAAGGCTGATGCGTTTCAGTACCAAATCCTTGTTAGTCAATGTGATATTACTTGTTTGTTTGATGTAACCTACCGAACTGACAATAATAATGTAGTTGCCGGGTTTTAC
>JAITXR010000161.1 GCA_031284665.1 Paludibacter sp. | reverse complement strand
AAGAAGAAGATTTGGAACGATCTATTTGGTTAGATATTTTTATCGAAACAGACATATTATTTAGTGATATTAAAACATTATATATCAATTATGATATTAATATTGGAGGTATAGAACTATCAAAATCTAATTTTAAATATAAAAGAAAACAGTGTGTTGAATGGTTTATGTACTTTTAGTAATTTAAAACTTACTCCATTCGTTGCAAGTATGCGGTAAGGGATATAGTTCAGAATTTGAAAACAATAAGAAGTTTATAATTTCTTGTTGGAGTTTGGTTTTTATACACATTATAATTCACTATTAATGCTAATCAAGAATTGAACAGGCAGTCTCTACGACACGCAAACATAATGACAACACTTTTTCTACCTCCCGATAACTATCGGGAGAAGTGCCTAACGGCACAAAAATACAGTCAATTTTCAACCCTTGATTCGCATTGTTAAATAAAAATGAAAATGAAATCATTAAAAATAATACGCTATATTTTAAAATGGATACACTATTTCCTTTTGGCAATACCAATAATATATTTAATATGTTTAGGTGCTTTGTATATAGAAATAGGATTTAATAGAAATTTAATATTTGATAATAACTTTTCCTTATTAGGTATTAGGTTATCTGTAATAACGATATATTTATTTGGACTTTCAATGATTGCGTTAGTTGCATCATTATTGTTAGTAATGATTAGGTTTTTTCTTAAAACAACAAACTTAAAATACATATTACTTTTTACAATTATAGAACTAATATTATATATGATTACTGTCCTTTGCTTGTAACTTTTAAGATAATTAATATTTTTTAAGAAATACCGCGCAAGGATAAAAATCTTTAAATAAAAATGACGTAAGTGACGAAAAACAAATAAGATAGACAAGGTTGCATATATTTTACATTCCGTAGAGCTTGCCCCGAGGTCTCCCGACGTGTCCCGATTTATCGTGGATTTATCGTGGATTTATCGTGGACGTGCCGGGGAATGTATCGCTCGGTAGAAAAGTGCAGTGGTAAAATGCACAACCCCGAAACGGATTGAACAACTAAAAAAAGAGTAAAGAATAAAAACAAAAAATATAAAATACAATGAAAGCAATTCAAATTATAACACCCGGCACAGTAAATATCGTCGAACTTCCTGTGCCAAGCATTAATGCCGACGAAGTTTTAGTAAAAATAAAATATGTGGGCTTTTGCGGCTCGGATTTGAACACTTTTGCAGGTAAAAATCCTATGGTAAAATTTCCAATAATTCCGGGTCACGAAATTGGCGGCATTATCGAATCCGTAGGAGAAAATGTACCTGATAATCTGACAATTGGCTCGCCTTGCACCGTCAATCCATATACTGCTTGCGGTAATTGTCCGTCGTGCCGCAATGGTCGCCCAAACGCTTGCCAATTTAACCAAACTCTTGGCGTTCAACGCAATGGCGCAATGTGCGATTATATTGCAGTGCATTGGACAAAAGTAATTGCCGATGCCACTATTTCGCCCAAAGATTTTTGTTTGGTAGAGCCGATGAGCGTTGGTTTTCACGCTGTTGACCGCGCAAAAGTAAGCGATTTGGATACAGTGATGGTAATTGGCTGCGGAATGATTGGAGTTGGGGCGATTGTGCGTTCAGTTTTGCGGGGAGCAAAAGTAATTGCCGTAGATGTTGATAATGAGAAACTTACGCTTGCTCGCCAACTTGGTGCCACTTATACAATCAACTCCAAAACCGACGATGTACATTCGCGCTTGTCGGAAATTACACACAATGCCGGCGTGGATGTAGTAATCGAGGCTGTCGGCGCAGCGCCCACGTATCAAATGGCTATCAACGAGATAGCCTTTACAGGGCGGGTGGTTTGTATCGGATATGCAAAATCTGAAATTGCTTTTGAAACAAAATATTTTGTGCAAAAAGAATTGGATATTCGAGGCTCACGAAATGCTATGCCTAACGATTTTCGCGCAGTGATGGAATATATGAAACGTGGAACTTGCCCTAAAAACGAACTTATCAGCGGAGTATTTTCGCCCGACCAAGCACAACACGCATTAGAAAAATGGCAGGAAAACCCGGGTAAAGTATTTAGGATTTTGATTGAATTTTAACGCTATTTTTCCGATTTTTTAAAGCCAATATCGCTGTTTTGAAGATTGTCTAATTGAACGCAAAATTTTTTAATTTCATCAAATTCACTTGCGGAATACTTTCCTTGATTAAATGTAAGCATCTGAACATAAGTTACTTGTGTATCAGTAAACGTAGCGGTAGTTATAAATGAGCCATATTTTGTACTTACGATTGTAGATTTTGGTTTTATTTCAACTGCATATCCTGCCGGAATATCAATCACAATACTATCGGTTTGGATGTGTGAATTGGATATATCAATATCGAATTTGCGTTTGTTACCTGTCAAAAAATTGCGGAAACTCACACGAAAAGGATTGATTTTAAGCACCATACGTTGTCCTGTGAGTGATGCAAAATCTTCGCAGGTAACGTCGAATTTCAAATCTATTTGCGGACGTTCATCTAATTTCTCCTCTTTGCTAAAATTACTGATTTTCGGTTTCTGCACTCGCAACAAGCCTGCTAAAGCCTTGTTTTTTTCCGTTTCGTCAGCCGCTTTCAACGTATAATAAATTTGTTCAAAATCTTCGTTTCGCAACGATGTATGCACTTGTAAATTTGCAGTTCCGCTTTCGTTTAAACTGATTTTCAGCGAATTAGATATTAAATTCTCATATTTTTTGTAAGCAGGAATGGTAAAAAAACGCACTTCGTTGTCGCCTACAAGCAGGCAATCGTGTCCTGCGAGGTCGCTGATAAAGCCAAAAGGAGCAAGTTGCGAAGTACATTCGAGATAAACGGTGTCAGTGTCGAGCGGAACAGTTAAAATAACGTGGTTTGCCTGTCCGAAACTTGGGAAATCGGAGAAAAAACGTTTCTTATTAGTACTGATTACCGTGTAGAAAGATGGAATTTCCACCGTGGCAAGCAATGCTTTCATATAATTTGAAAGTGCCTTGCAATCGCCAAAACCCGTTTTAGCCACGTCAGCCGCTGCTATTGGCTGCCAACCGCCAACACCTAATTGAATACTGACATAATGCGTTGTTTTTTGCATAAATTCGTACAGAATTTTCACTTTTTGACGTTTGTCTGTAATGCCGTTTGTGAGTTCCAAAACTTTATCTATCGTGCTTTGTGGCAATATGTTACGTCCTTTTAGAAGTTCGCTTTGCCACTTTCCAAAATTTTGCCAAGAGGACATATTTCCACAATTTTTTTCTACGCAAAATTTTTCAGGCGAAAGATAAATCACCGGAAAAATATCTTCCTGCGCAATAAAACTTTCTTTTGGAAGTGCTTTGAGGTTTTTTACCGAATATTTATAAATTTTCGTATCATTTTCCAAAACATATTTTTCTGGTTTTATATTTTGTTGCTTTTCTCTAATTTGATAATCTTTTGGTATTTGCAAAATATATTCGGCTGTTTCTACCGCAATATTAAAGTTAAAACCATGGTATGGAACGAAATGCGGGTAACTCAAAATCCCATTTTT
>JAITXR010000158.1 GCA_031284665.1 Paludibacter sp. | reverse complement strand
TATGTCGAAGAACTTGTTGCGCGGCACGTATCGGGGCGATTAAAAGTTGCACCTGAACATACAGTAGATAAAGTGCTGAAAATAATGCGGAAACCAAGTTTTACACTGTTCGAAAAATTCACAAAAACATTTGATAATATTTGTCAGAAACATTCAATCAATCAGCAAATTATTCCATATTTTATTGCCGGACATCCTGCGTGTACGGCTGTGGATATGGCTGAACTTGCAGTAAAAACAAAAACTATGAACTTTCGTTTGGAGCAGGTGCAAAACTTTACACCAACACCAATGACACTTGCATCTACAATGTTTTATACCGGCATCGACCCTTATTCGATGGAAAAAATATATTCTGCGCACACAAAAAGCGAAAAAGACGAGCAGCAACAATTTTTCTTTTGGTACAAGCCCGAATTGCGTCCGGCAATCGAAAAAAGTTTGCGCAAAGAAAAAAGAGTAGATTTATTACATTTATTGACAAAAAGATATTGATCGACACAAAAAACAAACATAAACTCAACTAATAATGATGATTTTAGTTGCTTAAATTTCAAAAAAAGTTATATAGTTAGCAAGAATATTCATTTTTTAAGCCCAAAATCATAACTTTTCAAAAAAAAACCATAACTTTTCAAAAAAAAAGGTCAAAATTTAGTACGATACAATTTTTTTGTTTAAATTTGCAGCCGTTATCATTAAAATAGTATAAAATAAAAATAACTAAATAACTGAATATGAAAAAAATAATATTATGTCTTGCGCTGGTATTCGTAACTACGTTTGCTTCCTTTGCACAGTTATCATCTTCGCAAATTAATAGCAAAGAGTACTCGCATTGGTCAATTGCCGTAGGCAATAGTTTAACTTATTATCGTGTTCATCCCTTTACTCGTGCTATGGATAAAGGTTTTTGGCATTATTATTTCGACGAAATGGGCAGTCTGTTAAATCCATCTTTTTCGATTGAATACACATTTAATCCACTCTTTGGTTTGGGACTTCATGCAGGTTACTACGATTTTACCAGAGAAGAAGGTGTAAGAACAGGACCATGGACACAACGTACAGGTTATTATTACGAAGGTAGAACACTTGATGTAACCTTGTATATTTCGGGTAATATTGCAAATATGGTATGGCCATGTCGTACAGGTTTTTGGGCAAAAATGAATGTCTATGGAGATGTTGGCGCAGGTGCCGATTGGTATCATGGTTTTTTCCCTTTCCATAATGGTTGGGGCGAGCCGGTTCATGGTAATCATGCCTATACCGAATATGGACATTTTGCCGAAACAGCAGCAAATATCAAAAAAAATGCAATAGGCTATAAATATGGAGGTTATGGTCCGCTGTTTTCATTCAATCTTAATCCGGAATATAACTTAGGACGTAACTTAGCACTTGGGCTTGGTTTCGGTTATCGCTTTTATCTAAAAGATGAAATGGGAGGTCAAGAAGCAGCCAATATGGGTATGACAAGCGAAAGTAAAGAACCATTCAACAGCGATGGTTGGAATATTACTCTCAGTTTACGCTTGAAATTTGCCACAAAGAAACATCCGTCAGTGCGCGACATTGTGCTTTGCGATTATGCCGCTCAACAAGCCGAAAACGACAAACAAAATCAGTTAACGCCTGAAGTGCTTAAACGTATTGAAAATGCCACTGCAACAGCGGATAATCTTGGAGACCATGCAAATCAATTGGGTGAAAACATAGATGCTTACAAACAAGAAAGTGAAAAACCAAATTCAAGACCGGCAATCATTACTAATGGTTATAATTGGTTGAAAGATAAAGGAACACAGAAAAATCCATGGAAAATTAAAGGAGTTAATTTTGTATTTGATAAAACTAAACTTATTGACAAATCCAATCCTGATTTAAAAGCAGTTTTGATTATTCTTATTGCACACTACGATGAGTGGAGTGAACTTAAAATAGATGGACATACTGACAGTTTTGGCACCGCAGAATATAATCAGCAACTTGGTATGCACCGTGCTGAAGCCATCCGTGATTTCTTTATTGCCAATGGTCTGAGCGACAAAAAATTTGTTCTCGAATCGTTTGGTAAAACTAAACCTCTCGTTTCCAACACAACAGCCAATGGAAAAGATGACCCGGAAGGTCGTCAAGAAAATCGTCGCGTAGAACTTTACATTATTAAATAATAGAATAAAAATAAATTTATAAAAATAACTGAATATGAAAAAATTTTATTTAAGCATTGTTTTGGCAGTTTTTACTGCCGCAAGTGCAATGGCACAACTTTCGCCGTCACAAATAAATTCAAAAGACTACGGACATTGGTCGATAGCACTCGGAATAGGTGCTGATTATTACCGTTTACATCCTTACTCTTCAATAGGTGCTTGGGATGAACTGAGTTTTACCGCACCACAACTTTCGGTAGAATATACTCATAATCCTTTGTTTGGCTTTGGATTTCAAGCAGGTTTGTTCGCCTACAATAGGAGATTAGAGACCAAGGGTGAGAATATTCTTGCACCCGGTCGTACGATAGACCTTACTTTGTACGAATCAACAAATCTTGCAAATCTACTTTTCCCCTGCCGTAAGGGAGGCTGGCAAAAATGGAGCCTCTATGGCGATATAGGCGGTGGTATAGGACTTTATAGCGGATATCTGCCCGGAAGAATGAATGAACCCGGTATCGAAAAGCCTGCTACATTTGACAGCAACTATAGCGGATTTTCACCTATGTTTAGTTTTTTCTTAAACAGTGAATATAACCTTAGTCGTATGTTTGCACTTGGCGTAGGTTTTGGTTATCGTACATATTTGCGCGACAATATGGGAGGTAAATGGTCAGGTATGATTTGGCAGGACAATGTAGAACCTATGAACAACGATGGGTGGAACCTTACTGTAAGTCTGCGTTTCAAAATTCCTACAAAGAAAACTCATATCCGCGATATTTATATCTGCGACTATGCTGCTACTGCTGATGAAAATCAGAAAAACAATAAAACACCTGAATTGCTCAAAAAGTTGCAAGATGTTGAAAAACAAAACGATGCACTTGGTAGAAAACTTGATGATATGGGAGATAAACTTAATGATTTGAAAGGCAAAGATTGTCCTGAAACAACTTCGGCAGGTAATAGTAGTTGGACGAGAGACCGTGGAAATAAAAATAATCCTTGGCAAATAAAAGGCGTAAATTTTATATTTGACAAAACAAAACTTATTGACAAATCCAATCCTGACCTTAAAACAGTTTTGGCTATTCTGACTGCTCACTACGATGAATGGAGCGAGTTGAAAATTGACGGACATACTGATAGTTTTGGTACTGCCGAATATAACAAAAAACTCGGTTTGCGCCGTGCTGAAGCCATTCGCGACTTCTTTATTCAAAACGGTTTTGCTGAAAAGAAATTTGTGATTGAGTCGTTTGGCGAGGAAAAACCTCTTGTTCCAAACACAGCTCCTAATGGCAAAGATGACCCCGCAGGTCGTCAGGAAAACCGCCGCGTAGAATTGTATATCATAAAATAATTTCTATAAAAATATTATTATTGAAAAAGAATGGTTGTCTTTTTGGCAGCCATTCTTTTTTTTATTTATTTTGCAAATTATTTCATCATAAATCGATTATTAATATGACTTATCAATCAGCATTGGATTATCTGTATTCGCGTTTGCCGGTGTTTCACAACATAGGAGCAGCAGCCTATAAACCCGGACTTGCAAATACTGTGAAAATTCTTGATTATCTTGGAAATCCTCAAAAAAAGTTTAAAAGTATTCATATCGCCGGAACAAATGGCAAAGGATCGGTGTCGCATACTTTGGCAGCAGTTTTTCAGTCGGCAGGTTATAAAACAGGACTTTACACTTCGCCGCACTTGCTTGATTTTGGCGAGAGAATAAGGTTGAACGGCAAAATGATTGAACGCAGTTATGTTGCTGATTTTGTGGAAAATCATCAGGCAATAGTTCAACAAGTTCAACCATCGTTTTTTGAACTCACAATGGCAATGGCTTTTGCCTATTTTGCTGAAAATGACATAGATATAGCAATAGTTGAAACCGGTCTTGGTGGTAGATTAGACAGTACGAATATACTTGTTCCCGAATTGTCGATTATCACTAATATCAGTTACGACCACACTCAATTTTTAGGAAATACACTTCAACAGATTGCCGCCGAAAAAGCAGGAATAATTAAACCTGATATTCCTGTTGTAATAGGAGAGTGGCAATCCGAAACTCATAATATGTTTGAAAACAAAGCGTTAGAAACTAATAGTAAACTGTATTATCCCGAAAATGCTTTTGAATTTATCGCAAACGATAACAATAAAATGCTTTGCAGAACAACAGATTTAGGCGAAATTCGAGTTGCTTTGACCGGAAATTATCAGTTAAAAAATATGGCAACTGTGTTTAAAGCAATAAATGTAATTAACGATTTAGGACAATTTATTTTACCTGAAAATGCGATTTTAGACGGAATTGAAAACGTGGTGGAACTTACCGGATTGCGCGGCAGGTGGGAAATAATACAAACTTCGCCACTTGTGATTACTGATACCGGACACAATCAAGCAGGAATTGAATATGTTGCGCAACAAATTAAAAATCAGACCTACAATAAGTTACATATTGTTTTTGGAGTGGTAAACGATAAGGATGTAAGTGCTATGTTGTCGTTTTTGCCTAAAAATGCAGAGTACTATTTCACTCAGGCAAAAGTTGAAAGAGCATTGTCCGCCGAAGAATTGGCTGTAATTGCTTTACAATTTGGGTTGAAAGGGAAAATCTATCCAACTATCGCAAGTGCCTATCAATCAGCATTAAATAATGCGTCGTCCGACGATTTTATATTTGTTGGAGGCAGCAATTATGTAGTAGGAGAGTTTCTAAGCGGTTTATAAGGTCTGGGAGTTTTGGTGTATTAATTAACGAAAAATAAATAACTTGTAATTGTTTTTACAGTCTTGTTAGAATTGTCCCACAAATAAAACCACTTTATTAGGCGCGAGTTGGTAAACATCAGTATTGTTATCAATAATATTCATAATGAAACTCTTGCGTCATTTTTAAATAAAAATTGTCTGTAATCAGTTTGTCAAGTTTATCAACAATTCTATTAAGTTCTTTATTTCTTTCTGTTTTTTCTTTGCCAAAGGTCTCAAAATCAATTTCACTCTCGTCTTCTATAAGTTGCCGAAGTGATTTGATATAAAGGTCTTTTTGTTTTGTTATGGAATAGGTTTTTTCTATGTTATTTTCTGCATAAGACAGAAGGTAAATAGAATATTCAGCATATCCTAAAATTCTTTGTGCTTGGTGTCCAAAATAGCTTCCTCCATATTGAAAATGTCCAAATAGTGAATTTATGTTGGAATATATTTCAATGAGTTTCTTTCGCTGCTGCGCATATTTGTCGATACCGTTCTTTTGTTTGAGAAAGTAAGCATACAAAATATAATAAGTGTCTTGCCCTGTTTCGCTTCCAAATTCTTTGTTCTTTTTATTGTATATATTACAGTGAAAAAGGCAATAATACACTTGGTCGGGGTTTCGAGTAAATTCATCAAAAAATTCCGTATGATTTTTCACTATTTGATTAAATTCGTCTTTGCAATATTCCAATGTAAGACCCGTCTCTGTTATTATTTGTACAGTGTCTTGTGTCGTATAATACTTTGAATTGTCAGTTTGTTTGGACTGGTTGCTACAACTCAAAGTTGCCAAAATTAATAAAATATTTACCGCTGTTTTCATTGTTTTTTTTGCAAATACACGATATTATTTGTTCTTATTTTTAATTTTAGCAGTGCAAAAAGTAATAGCAACAATATTTTTCCACCAATATATTTTCCCTAACGGACTCCAAAAATATTACACATTATGTATTTCGCTTTCCTAACTACTATTTATTTTGCAATTTTATATTTAGTTGGAGTTCTTCCTTTTATAATGTTGGTTAATTTGGTTTTGATAAATTGGCGACGTATCGGGCTAACTTTGTCGGTAAACACATTGCCGTCCAAGTGGTCGATTTCGTGCTGGATAACTCGTGCTTTGTAATCCACAAAAGTATCGCTGTGTGCGATAAAATTGCTGTCAAAGTATTTTACCGTTATTGTTTTATGGCGCACTACGTTTTCGTGAATGCCCGGGATGCTTAAACAGCCTTCTTCTCCATTTTCTTTTTCGTCGCTTGCTTGTAGTATTTCGGGATTTATCATTACAATTTTGAAATCGGCAAGTTCCGGGTGGTCGTCTTTAAGTGCCATAAGGTCAGCCACAAGCAGGCGAATCGACAGTCCAATCTGTGGTGCTGCCAAACCTACACCTTCCGAATTGTGCATAGTGTCGAACATATTTTCGATGAGTTCTTTCAAATTCGGATAATTTTTATCTATCGGCGTGGCTACTTTGCGCAATACTGCCGAGCCATAAGTATATATAGGAAGTATCATTTTGTATTTCAGATAGTTAATTAAAAAATCGGGGCTATATTTATTCGTTTGTTTTCTAAATAATCTTGTAAAATAATTGTTGCTGAAATTCTATCAACCAACTCTTTGTTTTGTCTGTCTTTTCGTTTTAGTCCGGCACTTAACATTGTCTGATGTGCTAATTTGGAAGTAAAACGTTCGTCGGCAAATTCTATTTTCATACTCGAAAAAGTTTTTTTCAGTTTTTCGACAAACGGAATAGTCCATTTCATTGATTCAGAATCGTTTCCATTCATTTGCCGAGCATAACCTACCACTATGCAATCAACTTGATTTTCGGAAAGATATTTTTCCAAAAACGGAAAAATTTCGTTTGGCGATACAGTTGTCAGAGCATTTGCTGCGATTTGCAAAGGGTCGGTAACGGCAATACCAATGCGTTTTTTTCCATAGTCGATACCCATTATTCGAGCCATATAATATTTTTTTTGCAAAAGTAGATAAAAAAGGGGAGTTTTCCAAACTTGCAGAGCAAAAATCAAGCAGATATTATTATTTTGCAATAAACGAATAAATAGTTATTTTATTTAATGTCAGAAAATACACGCCTGCCCGATGTGCAAATTCGCTTGTACTAACGCCTGTCGGACAAGTAATGCTGCCCAACTTACTACCTGTAACATTGTAAATATCAACGATTAACGTATTAGAACTATGGTTTGTGAGTCGTAAAAAATTATTTTCGGTAGTATAAGCGCAACTTATAATTTCATCTACTTTTTTTTTTGAGTTTTTACAGCCGCAGTCTCATTTTCGATGGCTGTTTCGTATTCTACACTTGCCATAATAAAAGGTCCAACGCCTTTTAAGTCGTTTGAAACTATAGTACCGGCATCGCTTCCTGTGAGGTAGTAAGCGATTGTGCCATTGCGCGAAGGGTTGTTAGCCGGTCCCAAGCCTGCCGAGCGGCATATTTTATTGAGCGATAGCCGTCCTTGATTGTCTTCGCTGACAAGATAGGTGGTTAAGCCTTGATATGCTTTTTTGGCTGTCAGATAATATTCGCTGCTCGGAATCATTCCAAGTCGAACGGCTTTGAGTAGCGAATATGTAAACATACTCGACGCCGATGCCTCAAGATAATTGCATTTTGAATTTACGCAGGTTGTGCTGTCGTATTCGGTCAGTTGATACCACAGTCCGGTGTTTGGCTCTTGCCAGCGTTTAATGCCTGCTGCTACTTGGTTTATAATGTTAAGCATTTCGGGGCGACGAGGATGATTTTGCGGAATAAGTTCGATAACATCAACTAAGGCAGCAAAAAACCAACCGTTTCCGCGCGACCAAAATTCGTGCGAACAGCCTCTAAATGGATCGTCTTGTTTTGACCAGAATGCATTCGGGTCTAAAGGATTTTCAGCCCAAGCGTGATAATTTAATTGCTTTGCAGGGTCGTAAGTTTTTGAATGTATAATTGAAAACTGATTTATCACATCGTCTAAATTTTGTCCGCCGTTGAAAGTCAAATCGTATTTAGCATAAAAACGCGAGCCCATAAAAATGCCGTCGAGCCACATTTGGTTTGGATAAACTTTTTTGTGCCAAAATCCGCCAAGCGAGTTGCGGGGCTGGTTTTGAACTTGTTTGCGCAGAGTGTCGAGGGCAATTCTGTATTTTGGATTGCCAATTCCTACAAGTTCGTTGACGCGCAACAGGAACATTCCCGGGCAAATATCATCAATATTAAACGCAGAATATGAGTAGCCTCCGATTTTACCTGTGGAGTTTATTGTGGCGTTGGCGTGCGAAATGGCATAATCGCGATATTGCTGGTCGCCATATTTGTCGTACACTTTGAGTACCGATTCTACAAAAAGTCCGTTAGGATAATCCCAACTTTGGA
>JAITXR010000015.1 GCA_031284665.1 Paludibacter sp. | reverse complement strand
CCCAAAAACAGAGGCATATTTTGGAGCAATGGCAGGTTGCGCGTTAATTCGCCGTAATGTTTTCGACACAACAGGCAATTTTAATGAGCAGTTAAGCGGTGCCGGAGATGCAATGGATTGGATGTTAAAATTGGCAGAATTAAAAATTGAAACAAAAAAAATCGACTTTGTAGCCGTTAATCGCCGATTACACAACAATAATATGGGCGTTACAAACAAGCAACAGGAATACTCCGATTATCTTAAAATACTATTACAGCGAAGATTAAAAAAATAGAAATTAATCGGTTTGTATAGATAAAAAGGTTTGAGCAGTTTGAAAAATCTTATTTAATATTTTCTACTAACTAACGGAAAAATTTATACTCATTTAGTAATGTCAAAACAAATTTACATATTATTACTATTTTTTTCTATTCTATGTTGTGCTGAAATATCAGGTCAGACAGCAGCAGAAGGCGAACAACTTTTTAACAACGGAAATTATGCCCGCGCTCGCGAACTGTATTCCGATTTGTTGAAAACCAATCAATTACCTTTGTACTATTATCGCCTTGCCCGCTGTAATTACGAACTTGGCGACTATAATCGGGCAAAGGAAATATTTCTGAAAACAACCGAATACAACTCGGATTCTTATTTTTATCTTGGAGAAATATATTTTCGCTCGTATTATTTTGATTTGGCTGCCGATGCTTATTCTGATTTTTTGGAAAATTTGCCCATCAATGATGCCCGAATTACTAAGACAAAACAAAGTATTCGTCGAGCAAATTTAGCGCAAGAAATGCTTTTGCAAACCGAAGATGTGGCAATTATCGACTCGGTGCAAGCCAATAAAGAGAATTTTTTGGATTTTGTGAAATTTTCAAAATCGCTTGGAACTCTGAGTAAAGAAAAAAACACCGATAAAACTCATTATACTACCGAACGAAATGACCGCCATTTTTTCTCGGAAATTACCGATAAAGGTACTCTCGACATTTTTTACTCCTATAAATTGCAAAGTAGATTTTCGATTCCTCAGGCACTTTCCGACCTCGTAAATACCAAAGGCAATGAGAGTTTTCCTTTTTTGATGCTTGACGGGCTGACACTTTATTTTGCCTCCGACGGCGATAATTCTATTGGTGGTTACGATATTTTGGTAACGCGCTTTTTGCCTGCCTCGCAAAATTATTTGCCACCTATTAATATTGGTATGCCATACAATTCGCCCGACAACGATTATATGATGATTATTGACCAAGAGGATGGCACAGGCTGGTTTGCTACCGACCGCCGCCAGCCAAAAGATAAGGTTATGTTATACCATTTTGCAATCGATAATGTCCGCAAAACCTTGTACAGTGCCGATAGTGTATATCTGCGCCAACGAGCAAATTTGCAAAAAGTACGAACAGACAACCGCCACTTATCGCAGCTAATTACAGATTCTATTCCGCAAGATATAGCAAAAACGGAAATTCCAAAAATCGACAGCATAAAACCTGAAATAATTATACCGCTTGATACTGTGGAAATTCAAAAGCCTGACACTGAAGTAATTGCAGATATTATTCCGCAAGATACGGCAAAAACAGAAATCCCAAAAATCGACAGCATAAAACCTGAAATAATTATCCTGATTGATACTGTGGAAATTCAAAAGCCTGACACTGATGTAATTGCAGATATTGTTACGCAAGATACGGTAAAAACGGAAATTCCAAAAATTGACAGTATAACACCTGAAATAATTATCCTGATTGATACTGTGGAAATTCAAAAGCCTGATAATGAGGTAATTGTAGATATTATTCCACAAGATACGGCAAAAACGGAAATTCCAAAAATTGACAGTATAACACCTGAAATAATTACACCGCTTTATACTGTGGAAACGAAAAAACCTGATAATGAAATAATTATAGATAATATCCTGCAAGATACAGCAAAAACAGAAATCCAAGAAATTGACAGCATACAACCGGAAATAATTATTCTGTTTGACACTACGGAAGTCCAAAAACCTGATACTGAGATAATTGCAGATATTATTCCGCAAAATACAGTGAAAACTGAAATCCCAAAAATTGACAGCATAAAACCGGAAATAATAAAAACTATTTATTCCGAAGCAATTCACATAATTATCAATGACTTAACAATTTATCTCAATAAAAATCAGTTTAAAAGTAGTGATGCTTTGAATTATTTCAACGATTATCAGCAGATGACACAATTATTGCAAGCACAACAAAAAGAATTAGAAAACGCCCGTTTGCAATATACTACAATCGAAGATAATACTGAAAAAGAACAACTGACGGAGCAAATTTTACAATTAGAAAGTTCCATCCCTCAACTTACCGTTCTAATTGCCAATAAGTTACAAGAAGTAATAAATACCGAAAACCGATTATTGAACGAAAATCAGTAAAAAAATATAGGATTGTCAGGCATATAAACCTCGACAATCCTATTTTGTTTTTAGAAAATTACCAAAACTTTAATTATTCTCGTCCATAAGTTTAATTTTTTGTTCCAGTTGGTCTCTTTCGGCTTTCAACGATTCTATTTTTTGTTCCATTTGTTGTATCAAACCACTTCCTTTTTTAGTCGATTGAGTTAGGAAACCAAAATTATTTTCGTAAGTTGCTATTTCTTGTTTCAAATGTTCAAAAGAGCGTACTAAGCGGTCGCGATCGCGATACGTTTTTTCTTCACTGTTTTGTTTTGGGAAATCTTGCGAGCCATTTCTGCGGAAATTATTCGACCGTCGTGCCGACTGGTCAACTTTCAAAGCGTCGAAATGCTTATCAACTTGGGCGCGGAATGCTTTGTACATTTTCTCTTTGTCGCGAAATGGGACGTGCCCAATTTCGTTCCATTCGGCTACCAACTGTTTAATTTTCTCAATACTTTCGGCATTGTTGCCTGTGTATTCAAAGTTTTCGAGTTGAGCAATAATGGCTTTTTTCTTTTCGAGGTTTTCAAGTTCCGCATTGTGTTGCCCCGACGAATTTTTTGCTTTTTGTTCAAAGAAATAATCGCAAGCGTCAATAAATCGTTTCCAAACTATATCCGACTGTTTACGTGCCACTCTGCCTATTGTTTTCCATTCTTTTTGGAGTTCCATTATTTTTTCGGCGGTTTCTTTCCATTCGGCACTGTCTTTGAGTTCTTCGGCTTTTTTGCAAAGTGTGATTTTCTTTTCAAGATTTTGTGCAAGCAATGTTTTTTCTTCCTTGTAAAAATCCGATTTTGCAGCAAAAAATGCATCACAAGCGCGACGGAAACGGTCGAAAATTTTCTGGTTATACTTGCGCGATGCAAATCCGATTTTTTTCCAATCGTTTTGCAATGCAATTACTACGCTTGTCCCATCTTCCCATTCGTTGTAACTTTTGAAATTACTGAAATCGAAGGCTTCGGCTTTTTCGCAAATTTCGGTTTTTGCTGCCAGATTATCGTTTTCGTCTTGTCTTACAGTTTCAAAATATGCTTGGTGTTTTTTATTTACTACAGCCGATGCATTTTTGAATCGAGTCCAGATTTCTTCACGCAATTCGCGTTGTACAGGTCCAAGTTCGTGCCATTCGTTGTGTAATTTTTGTAAAGTTTGGAATGCTGCCACAACGTTTTCCTCATTTTCGAGGCGTTCGGCATTCTCGCAAAGCAAAATTTTTGCTTCCCAATTTTTGCGGAAATCAAGTTCGCGAAATTCGTTATTAAGTTTTACCAAATCCCAGAATAATTCTTGAAATCTACCATATTGTTTCCAAATTTCAGTATTATGGGTTGCCGGTATTTGCCCGATAGTTTTCCATTTTTGCTGAAGGTTTTTAAATTCCGCAATAAATGTCGATACATCTTCGTTACTTTCGATAAATGTTCGCATTTGTTGCAAAATATGCTGTTTTTGGAGCAGATTATTTTCTTTATCTTTATCCTGTTGTTCGTTGTATTTTGCTTTTTTCTGACGAAATTCGTTCAGTAGCGATTTGAGTGCTTCTTCGTTTTCGTCTTTTTCTATTTTGAACTCTCCCTCGTTTCCGCCATCGGCAATAAATTGTTGTCTTGCGGCTGCTGCTGCGGCATTGAATTTCCGATAAAATATCTGTTTTACCAATTCTACCTTTTGTTTCACTTCCGTAACCTCGTCGTCAACCAATTTCCGAAGATAATCGACTAATTCAGATAACGTTAAACTATCTAAATCAGATGTAGCAGTAATTTCCGGCTCAGGCTTTACTTCTGCTTTTTGCTCAATTTCCGTTTCAACTTCTGTTGCTGTTTCGGCTTGAGTTTCAGTTTCAATTAAATCTGTTTTCGGCTCTGTTTCTGCTTCCGGCTCTGGTTGAGTTTCCAAATCGGCTTGAATTTCCGTTTCAGGAACTAAATCTACTTCCGGCTCAATTTTCGTTTCGGCTTCTGTTTCCTGTTCTGTCTGAACTTCGGATTCAGTATTTGAAACTACTTCTTGCTCAGTTTCGACATTAATACTTTCTTGGCTTTCTTCGGGAACTTCAGAGATTTTCGGAGTTTCGGCAGTTTCCGGCAAGTCGGTAGCAACTGTTACGGTTTCGTCATCTAAAACGGATGTTTCGGAAATTTTCGGCGTTTCTGTGCTTGTTTCCTGTTCAGTTACGTCGATGGTTGCAGCAGTATTTTCTTCCTGCGACACGAGTTCAGGTTCTACAACCTGTTTTGGTTCGAGTTCGTTCATAATAAATTAAAAATTTTTGTGCTTATACACGTTTATTTTATTGTGTAATTTTTTTTCAATTAGTTGTTAATATATCAAATGCTTGTAGTGTTAAACCAAGTTTCTTTTGGCTCCGGTTTACGGTCAACGCCATCGTCTAACACCACATTTTCGGGCGGAGTAAGCAATGTAGCAGGGTCGCTGAGGATTTTATTGAGCAATCGCATTGATGATGCATAATAATATCCGTCGCACACTCTTTCGTCCATCACAAATTTAAGTAAAATGCTTTTGTACTCCGCAAGTTTGCCTTCGCGATTAAAATTATGGCGACGCGATTTTTTCCCCATTGCCACAAACATACTGCAAGTTCCAAATTCGTATAGATGATGATATATTGATTCTACTCCAATTGAGCCTATATTTGTAATAAAAATACCGCTATGCCAAGGCGATGCTTTGAAAATAATTTTTGGCATAATGCCCACTTTATCCATATTTAGCAATGCCCATACCGCAAAACGCACTAACCAAGGGGGCAACATACGGAATAATTTCGATACTTTATCTGATGAATTTTCTTGCCCTTCGTGTTGATTGGCATCCAATTCAGCTTTTACTTTTCCCACCACATCTTTAATAGTGTCGGTTGGCAAAAAATATGGTTTTATAAGCGTTTCCTCGCCGTCGTCTTTCATCGACCGCTTTATAACAAGCGCTATATTTACGTGATTTCGGGCATAAATTTTATTCCATACCACAAATCGATTTAAATGCGGACGCTGCGAATATAATCTTACTAAAGCAGCCATTACGATGTGCATAATCGAAAGGTCGGGAATATCCTCTTTATGATCGCGGATAAATTGTTCTAAATGGTCAATAGGCACTCGTTCTTCAAAGTAATTTTGAGCGTCGATTCGAGTACGAAGAAAAAATGGTATTGCTGCAAATACGGCATCTAAGTTACGTACTCGCCATCCGTCATAACGGTCGCCATAACGATTTTTCCAGTAATTCAGTCTATTTTTCTTTTCCATTTTTTTTGTGTGTATTTATGGTTTGCTTCAAGATTAACAGTGTGCAAAGATATGTTTTTATTTTTGATAAAACAAAAAAAAAAAAATATTATCAACTATTTCGCCGAAAATGTCAATAATTCGCCGAATAATTGACCGTTTCTTTTTCATAAACAATTAGGTTGTAACCTGCGGCAAAAAAAATGTTTCAAATTTTACTCTGACGGTACTTACAGAAAAGTATTGGTAACAAAATTTAATTTTACTTATTATATTTCTTTGTACTTTTACATAAAATAGAAGGTTTTTATAAGGTTAATAATCGTGTGTGCTTGCTTAGTCTGCCGTAAATTTATTTTACGGCAGATTTTGTGTTAAACGTATAGAAAGGACGAAGGGGCGAAGGCGCGAAATGACGAAAGCAACGCATCTTCGCGCTTTGATATTTCCGAATGGGTGGATAAAAAATATATTTTGAAATATCTGCTGGCGCGGATACCGCCATATCGGTACAAGTCTTGTAATCCGTGCCTTGACAAACACCAACACTCCGATTGCAAATTGGCGCGAGTGGGTATATACGCAAAAAAAAAAGTGCGAAGAAGAAAAAATCTCCTCGCACTTTTCATTTCATATTCTAAATTTTACCCTTTTAGAGTTTCGGTCCAGCCTTTACAAGAGCTTTTCCTGCGTCGTTTCCGGTGAATTTGTCGAAATTTTTAATAAAACGAGCGGACAAGTCTTCGGCTTTTTCGTTCCATTGTGCAGCATCGGCATAAGTGTCGCGCGGGTCAAGGATTTTTGAGTCAACTCCGGGCAATGCGGTAGGTACTTCAAA
>JAITXR010000090.1 GCA_031284665.1 Paludibacter sp. | reverse complement strand
TTGCCATCAAAACTGCAATTAGCAAAAGCCGATTCGAGAATTTTATCGCTTACCAAATCGCAGCCAAAATCGTAAAACACTTTATTGCTTTTGCTTTTTATTCCTTCGAGAATTGATGTCGTTTGATTTGGCACGCCATTATAATTTCCCCACAACATACGCTCGTCGTCGGCATTGGCACCAATAACGGCAATTTTCGTGTTTTTTGCCATCGGCAGTATATTCTTTTTATTTTGCAACAATGTAATTGTTTGACGAGCAATATCCAAAGCAAGTTTTTGATGTTTCTCGGAATTGAGTTCGTCGGGCGAAATTTTTGTCCATTCCACCAAAGCATCATCGTCCATTTCGCCCAAATCGAAACGCCCGATTAGGAGGCGCGTAAGGTGAATATCCAAGTCCTTTTCCGACATTAAACCTTGACGAACAGCGTCAGGAATACTTTTGTAGGCGTAATTAAAACCACATTCAACATCAGTTCCTGACAGTACCGCTTTTGCTGCCGAATGTGCAGGCGTTGACGAAGTTTTATGATTTTGCCAAAAGTCGGAAATCGCGCCGCAGTCGGACACCACGAGGTATTCAAAACCCCATTCGTCGCGCAAGATGCGTTGCAACAGTTGTGAATTTCCGCAGCACGGCTCGTCGTTCAACGCTTGATAGGCGCACATCACTTCGCGGACTTTCGCCTCCTGCACAGCCACTTTGAAGGCAGGCAAGTAGGTTTCCCACATATCGCGCGGCGCAACATTATTCAAATTCAACGAATGGCGACTCCATTCCGGACCGGAATGTACGGCATAATGTTTGGCACAAGCCCAGAGTTTACGGTATTTTGTATTTTCGTCGCCTTGCAAACCTTTTATAACTGCCACGCCCATTCGCGAAGTGAGATACGGGTCTTCGCCATAAGTTTCCTGACCGCGTCCCCAGCGCGGGTCGCGAAAAATGTTGATATTTGGTGTCCAAACCGACAGCCCGAGAGATTTTCGGTAATCCTCACCATTAGCGCGAGCCTCGTTATATTTGGCGCGGGCTTCGGTTGAAACGGCATCAAAAACTGTATAAATCAAATCGTCGTTAAACGAGGCTGCCATACCTATTGTTTGGGGAAAAACGGTAACATTAGTGTTGCGGGCATAACCGTGTAAAGCCTCACTCCACCAAAAAAACGGTTTAATTCCCAAACGTGGAACTGCCGGCGATTCGTCCATCATCAAACCTGCTTTTTCGTCCAAAGTAAGTTTGGAAATCAAATCGCGCGCTCGCTGTTCGGATGTAAGATTAGGATTTTTCCAATCTGCTGTGTTTTGCGCAAACAAACTGAAATTTATTAATATAAAACTTGCTAAAATGATTGATTTAAGAGATATAGTTTTCATTGTATTTTAATTTAAAATTTATTTACTCAAAGAATTTACAGCATTTACCAAAAGAATAAATTCGCTTGCCACATCCACAACGTATTCATTTTCACTCCAATGGAAAGGATAATCATCGCGATTTTCGGGAAAATCGGGTTTCAAAATTCGCACTCCCGGCACAATTCCACCCGGAATGAAAGTGAAATCGGCGCGATTGTTTCCGTAAGCGATTTTTTTAGGTTGCGCTCCAACTCCCGACACAAACGAAAGATTGTGATAAGGATGGCAACCGAAAATATAATTTAACGGACGATAAACATATTTAATATCAATAAGTTCGGGAAACGACTGACGAAGCAAGTAATTTGTAAATCCCTGTTTGAGAATTGCATGGTTGCCCGCCCAGCCTCTTTCGGTAATATCCACTCCAAAAGGATTTTGGCTGTCGATTTCGGCAAGTTTTTCGGCATATTGTTTAATATGAGGTTTTATTTGCTCTTTAAATTCAGGCGACATCAGCGGAATAATGCGTGCAAGAAAATCAATATTTCTGTCGAATTGATTAATAACAAAGGATAAAAGCGTATCGAGCGAATTTTTGTAAACATCTTTTTCGGTCGAAATCCAGAGTTCGTAAGCGGCACGACATTCTAATGTTTTCACATATTCGGCAGGATTGAAGCGCCCCCACATCTGTGGCATTTCTTCCGATTTGCCGATATGCTCGCTTTTCCACAGCATTTCGGCAAGCGAAAGTGCTTCGCGGCTCAAAGCATCGTTGTAGCCTTTCAAAGCGCGACTCGATGCGGCGAGCGAAATTGTCGAACCATAGTTTAATATTGGCGAGCGATTGGTAAATGCCCAGCGGTCGTCGGGGTCTGATTTGGGATTTGAAACCACATTGTCGGTTTTTGTAAGTGCATCTCCCAAATGGCGATATTGATACAAATGCGATTCGTTGATTCCCAAAATGGCGTGTCCAAAGGCATTTACTTGCCCTGCCAACTGCAAAACTCCATGTTCAATCTGCTGCAAAACATCCGGCTTGCCGTCGGGAACATGAATGTCAACATAGCGAGTTTTTTGATTTATTGTATTTTCGTCGCGGTCGGTGCCAAAAGTTTCCCAAAGTTGCGTAAAGTCATCTACGATTGTTTGCTGTCTTGGAGTTTGAATATCAAAGTCGCCTGCATCAAACCATCCGCCAACATTAAGTCCGGGGACGTGTTGCAATGCCTTATATTTTCCGCTAATCTTTCCTTGTCGCCAACCATCCCAGTGAGTATTGGTTTCGGGTGCTTGCAAAGCGTCATCGAGATGCGATGCGCCGTGCCATACGCGATAAGCATCGCGCACAAAAACGTGATCCATTTGTACAGCCATAAACACATCGAGCGAAGGGTACCACACTCTTTCGTAAACATCGCTACTTATTGGAAACGGTGCAGTGCGCTGTCCGGCATATTCAACGGCGTAAATTCCTGTTTCGCTTATCTGCGAAAAGTCGAACTGCAAATAATTGTAACGAGTATAAATTCCCCAAACTTTAGGTTTTGCGGTCAAAATTTTTTGTACGCTGCCATCATTGTTGATTTTCAGCAACGAAACTTTAGATAGCGGCTTGTCGTTTTTATCGAGTTCGATAACTGCAATTTTTTCCTGTTCAGGTAAATAACCGGCTTGACTGTGTGCTATATTTGGCGTGCGAAGCCAATTTTCCTGCGTTTCGGCGGTAATGCGCCATTCGGCAATTTTCCCTGTTTTACCTGCCGGAAGTAAAGTGCGAAGAACAAAATTCCCGTTCTGCTGACGTGTGCGCCCGTCAAAAAGTTGAAGTTTATTATCGTCTGTGGCGGTGATGGTCAGGTGTTTCAGTGGCTCATCCGGTGCGATTTCTATTTTTTTGCCTTCTGCTATTGATTTAGGCTCTGCTTGACCATTAATAATTTTTGAACTGTTTGCTGCCGAAACAGGGAAAAGTCCGCCTCTATTGTCCATTACAAACGAATGTTCCCAAAACACCGGTGGAAAAAACTCCATATTCAAACCAGCCACGCCTTCGAGTGCAGCGGGAATGGGTTGGTCGGTTATAACGCTCAAAAAGAACGCGCCGTCGCGAGCCTCGCCTGCAAGCCGATAAGTGAAATCGTATTTCGGATAATTCAGCGTTATTTCGATGCGATTGTTAATACTGTCGATTTTTCGCTCTACAAACACAGGCAGCGGGTCCCACTGTCCGGGAGCAGAATTGAGACGGACATCGCCGTTGGTAGCAGTGCGAATGCCATGATGGATTATTTCGACGGCACTAACTTTTGAGTCGTCAAAAGCAGCATCGTACATATTGCTAAACACAAAATAATTCAGTCCGCGAGTTTCAAAATAGCCGGAATCGTTAAGAACAAGATTGTTGCTTTGCAAATATTGTACATTTTTGCTGCACGAAATCATCGCACAACAACAAATAATTACCAAAATATAACAAGTGTTTTTCAAAAATTTATATTTCATTGTATGGTTGATTAAGTTATTGTTTTTAAAGTTTCAAAATTAACTATTTATTTATAAACGCAGTAGTAATTTGTTGCAATTACTTTAATTGGGGTTACATCATTTGCTTTTTTGTAACAAAGTTTTTGTTTTTTTTGTGCCTTCTTGTCTTTGTGTTCATAAAATTTCTTTTTCTTTTCTTGTGGAACATTTTACATTTATCAATAATTTATCCGTTTTCAGGGAAAATAATTTTATAATTTCCGCTCAGGTGCATAAAACTGAAAAGCCGCAGCAAGTTGTCGTAATAAGCATCGTAATATCCATCGGCAAATGCTTTGTTTTCCAAGTTCCAAAATTGGTCTATAAATTCGTAACTTTTCGGGTGTGTGGCAGCCAACGAAACCGCTGCCGCCGTTGCTTGCAAGCCAACACCATGCCGCAAAGCCATTCGTCCTCCGGCGGGCAAAATCCACTGAGGTTTTGTGCCATCGGTATTATATTGGTCAACAAAGGTTTTTACGCCTTGCAAATAGAGAAAATTCTGAAAAGTATCGGCATAATTTTGTTGCCATTCCCTGTCGGCGCAAGCCCACGAATAGTCGAGTGCAACGTTCATTGGTACTCGCCACGAGTCGAAACGGAATGCTTCTTTGAACACAAAATCTTTCGGCATCCAACGGTTTGGACGCGGCGCAAGTTCTGTTCCATCAAAGTTTTGCGTGTCGCCGTTCAACGCTGTTTTTTCTCTCACAGCCTTGTGATAAAATTCACGACTTGCGGCAGCACATTCGCGGTAAAAATCGGCTCGCCCATCGTCAGCCCAACGCGCCCAAACTTCGTAAAAAGCCGGAACGTGATACGACAAATCGCTGTAAGTGCTACCCGGAATTGTGGGGACAAAATTTATTAAATGAGTTTCCTTGTCGATAAACGGAACAACGCCGCCTGTGCCGTCTTTTTCCCACGAGCAATTTAAAATATGCTGTGCTTGTTTCAAATAATTAATATCGCCATCGTTTCCCCAACGATTTGAAGCAAAAATAAGCGATGTAATATAGTAAAGTTCTCCATCCGAAGCAGGACCTTGCGCATTGCGCGTTCCATCGGTTTTGCAACTCCACGCAAAATATCCTTTAAAATCGCCTTCGGGATGCTGCATATATTTTACGCTCCAACGCCAAAGTTTATCAAAAATATCACGGCGATTGAACTGAACGGCAATCATCATTCCGTAACTCATGCCTTCGGTGCGGGCATCGTTGTTTTTTACGTCCGAAATGTATGCCGTAGAATCATCAACTTCAAAATAAACTTTGCTTGCTTCATCAACAAATACTTCGTTGAACAAATCGTTTAACTTTTTGTCGATTTCCGCTTGCTTATAACCTGCTTCGGCAAAGAGATTGCGGTATTTTTTTGTTTCAAATGCGCCTTTGCTCCAAGGTGTAAATGCAATTTTTTTTGTAATTGGATTTTTGTAATTGTAAAGTCCGATAACTGCGCCGGTAAAGCCTCCTGCAACTTCGGTACTAAGATTTTTTGCATCAATATTTTCGGCAATATTTATCCACGAAATATTGTCAGCAAACGAATAATCGAAAGCAATTTTTCCGCCGTTGCCTCTAATTTTTAATATTATCGGTTTTTGTGCATCTGCTTTCGTAATTTCCGTTTCGGCAATTCGCGCCACAGTAGTTTCAGCACGATTTACTACGAGTTTTATTTTTCCGTCTTCTATGGTTTTTCCGAACACAAAATTGTGATTTTCGTTTTGATAAACAACCAATCCTGCAATATCGCCTTCATTGGTCGGATTATAAGTCAATTCTGTATGTGTCTCAAAGTTCAAATGCGCTTGACGAATGCCTGTAAATGCGGGTTTTGCAACTTCGTAAATTGTATTTTCGGTGGAAGTGAGGATTAAATTCCCTTTCGCCAATTTCCAAAATTCTGTTTCAGGCGTGCGAATAAATAACCAGTTATCGGGCAGTTTTTCGCCGTCAAAATCGTTTCGATAAGTGTAATTTCCTTTCAACAGTTTAGTGTTAGGCTGCAAATTCGCTTTATCAACAATGTATGGAATTTCCGTGTTTTTATCCAAAATCACAGGAAAACCATCAACCCACTTTACAGGCAGCAAAAAAGTTTCGCGTCCTGTATTAAACACATTTCCTTCGTAAGGACGACAAGCCAGAAAAACCGCCCACCAGTCGCCTTCGGCAGTTTGCAGCAAGTCGGCGTGACCGGCGCAAGTTACAGGATTTTCTCTATCGGCAGGCAAATCGCGTTGCGTAAGAATTGGGTTATTTTTCCAAGGCAGGTATTTACCTTTTATATTGTCAGAGCGAAAAATCACTTCCGAATGCCAATCGCTCGTACCACCTTCGGCACACATCAAATAGTAGTAGCCGTTGATTTTATAAATATGCGGCGCCTCAATCCAAATTGGATGCTGCTTTTTATCAACACCGCCATCGACAATACAAATTGGCTCGCCAACTATCGAATCGTGTTCCACATCGAACTCGCGCAGCCAAATTGCTCGATGCCCTTCCCATTCGGGTGCAGCGGGAGGCACATCGTTGTGAACGATATACGCTTTGCCATCATCATCGAAAAACAAATCGGGGTCTATGCCATTGATATGCAGTCCGATTGGGTCGCTCCAATTTTGTTCAAGCGGATTTTTTGTTTTTACCACAAAATTTCCGAGCACATCTACGAGCGTATTTATCATATAAAACGTTTCGTTGTAAGGATTGTAGCGTATTGTAGGCGCATAAACGCCACCACTTAGGCGAACACCGTTTTTTACATCGAGTTGCGATGGGCGATTAAGCACGTTGCCTATCTGCTCCCAATTTACCAAATCGCGGCTGTGAAAAATGGGAATTCCCGGATAGTACGAAAAACTTGATGTAAGCAAATAATAATCCGAATCTTTGCGGCAAATGCTTGGGTCGGGATAAAATCCGCTTAAAATTGGGTTTTGAAATTGCTTTGTAGGGTCAATAGTGCCGAAAGTCGCATCTGCTCCTTTGTATTCAAAATAATTGAAAACTGCCTCTCCGTTTGTCTTTTCATTTTTACAAGCTGTAAAGCAACTTGATATTATTAAC
>JAITXR010000075.1 GCA_031284665.1 Paludibacter sp. | reverse complement strand
TTCAAGGTAACCCTTGCGCATTTGCGATTTTACGTTTTCAAACTTTAAATTATCCATTTTTAATTTATTTTGTACGATTAATTATACTATCTACTTTTTTCCTTTGATTTAATTACGGCACAAAGATAAATAAAGTTTAGTACCTTGCAATACAAAGTACTGATATTTAACTTTTATTAATATAAATTGATATTTTTAGTTGATATTTATAATGATTAGTGATAAGTGTGTGCAATGAGGAAATACTTATCTTCAACTTCATTTTTACCTAATTATCTTTACAAGACTACCTTAGTAGCCGATATTTTTTTTCTTAACCTCATTATCTCATTATTTAATGACGGTATTTCGCAGACGTTCTCACAGCTCACATCTCATATCTTGATACTTGATACTTGATACTCACATCTTTATACTCATTAACATTTATCATTTGAAAAAAATATTACAAGAATAAAGCAAACTGCCAATATTTTCATTATTTTTGTGAAATCGTAAAAATAAACAGAAACAACAGATGCAATTACCTGAAAAATTCACTCAAAACACTCGCATTTTGCTTGGCAATGAATATGAATCTTTCGTAAATTCGCTTGGCGAAACTGTTCCTGTAAGTATCAGGCTTAATAACAAAACGACTGAAATTACTATTAATGAGCAAGTTGAATGGTGCGACAGCGGTTATTATCTTGCGGAACGACCGCTTTTTACCGCCGACCCATTGTTGCACGCAGGAGCGTATTATGTTCAGGAGGCGAGTTCGATGTTTCTGTGCAATGCAGTAAAACAGTTATTTCCCGATGCTCGCCGAGTACTTGATTTATGTGCCGCTCCGGGAGGAAAATCAACTTTGCTGGCGCAGTATTTACACCACGATTGCCTGCTTGTGTGCAACGAAACGGTGAGACAACGCTCTGCAATTCTTGCCGAAAACCTCACAAAATGGGGCAATCACAATGTTATAGTAACTTGCGACGAGCCAAAAAATTTTGCTGCACTTGGTAGTTTTTTCGATGCTGTTATAATCGATGCACCCTGCTCCGGCGAGGGAATGTTTCGCAAAGATGCAGGCGCAATAGCCCAATGGAGTGAGGCAAATGTGAAAATGTGTGCCGAACGGCAGCGGCGTATTATTGAGGATGCGTGGGAATCGTTAAACGCTGATGGTGTGTTGATTTACAGCACTTGCACTTTTAATCGGCACGAAAACGAAGAAAATGTGCAGTGGATTTGTGATAATTTTGATGCCGAAAAATTAAATATCGACATTTCAAAATTCCCAAATATTAGCGAGTCGGACTACGGCTATCGTTTTTATCCACACAAAACGCGGGGCGAAGGTTTTTTTATCGCTGCTGTGCGGAAAACAAAAAGCGAAACATTTAAGCGACAAAAAAAGAATGAAGTAAAAAAAGGTACAAAATTTGTAGTGCAAAAAGAAATAATCGAAAAATTAGACAACTCGCGCGAGTGGCAAATTCTGAATAAAGACAATACATTTTTGGCTTACGATACTCAATTTATTAACGATATTTCGATTGTCGAAAATCGCATTAAATGTATTCAAACCGCATTGCCTGTTGCCGAAATAAAAGGAAAAGATATTATTCCGACACAAAATTTGGCTTTTTCGAAAGTGCTGAATATCAACGGAATTAATAAATTTGACATAAATTATGACACTGCAATTTCGTATCTTAAAAAAGAAACAATATATTTGCAAAATAATCAACTTGGATACATTTTACTTACATTTAAAAATGTGCCTTTGGGTTGGGTAAAAAATATTGGAAATCGTTGTAATAATCTTTATCCGGCAGCATGGCGAATAAGAATGAGTTTGTAGAAAAAATGAAAATAACTTTTTTGGGCACCGGAACATCCACCGGAGTGCCTGTACTTGGCTGTAATTGTGAAGTTTGCAGGTCGGAAGACACGCGAGACAAACGATTACGAACTTCGGCTCTAATTGAAACGCGCGGCAAAACAATTTTGATAGATTGCGGACCCGATTTACGCCAACAATTATTACGAGCAAAAGTAACAAAAATCGATGCTGTGCTAATCACACATTTTCACTACGACCACGTAGCGGGACTTGACGACATTCGCCCATTCGGAGAAGTGCCTGTGTATGCTGAACAAAATGTACTCGAACAATTAAAAACAACAATGCCATACTGTTTCAGCGAAAAAAAATATCCGGGCATTCCGAAAATAGAATTATGCGAAATTAGCGAAAAGCCTTTTTGGCTCGAAGATATTGAAATACAAACGATTAGAGTATTGCACGGCAGTATGCCGATTTTTGGTTATAGAATTAATAATGTAGCATATATTACTGATGCCAAAACTATTTGCGCTACAGAAATGAATAAACTTGAAAAACTTGATTTACTGATACTCAATGCATTAAGGCATCAAGAACATTTTGCACATTTCAATATTCAAGAGGCAATTGCAAAAGCACAAGAACTGCGGGCAAAACAGACATATTTCGTACATTTTGCACATACAATAGGGAAACACGCTGATATTCAGCCTGTTTTACCCGAAAATATTTTTTTGGCTTACGATGGATTAGAATTGCAAATTTAAAATACACAAAAACCAC
>JAITXR010000018.1 GCA_031284665.1 Paludibacter sp. | reverse complement strand
CAATTACATTGAAAACAGCAATTTACGGAGCAGGTTCAGTTGGAACTGTGCTGGGAGCATACTTGACAAAAGCGGGTGTGCCAATTGAACTTATAAGCAGAAATAAAGCACATATTTATGCACTGAAAACTCGCGGTGCAAAAATTGAAGGAACAGCCGATTTTTCTATTCCTGTCAAAGCATTTTTGCCGGAGGAAATGAACGAAAAATATGACATTATTTTCCTTATTACCAAACAGTTAGACAACGTAAATGTATTAGATTTTTTAAAATCATTTTTGACTGAGCAAGGCGTAATTTGCACTATGCAAAACGGCTTACCCGAACTTTCGGTTTCAGAATCTATAGGCGAAATGCGAACTTTTGGTTGTGCCATTGCGTGGGGCGCAGAAATGACCACTGCAGGCGTATGCCGCCTTACTTCCGACCCAAACGCACTTTCGTTTAGTTTGGGAAGTTTTGCCGCAAAAAATAACGAAAAACTGGAGCAAATCGCCACATTACTCGGCAAAATGGGCAAAGTTACAATCGAAGAAAACTTTATTGGCGCACGATGGTCTAAATTGCTTGTAAACAGTGCATTTAGTGGACTTTCGGCAGTTTTTGGCTGCACTTTTGGCGAAGTGGCGGCAAACAAAAAAAGCCGAATAATTGCGCAAAAAATCATTAAAGAATGTATTGATGTGGCAAAAGCGGCTAATATAAAAATCGAGCCGATTCAAGGTAAAAATATCGTCAAACTATTTGATTATCACAGTACTATAAAACAACAGATTTCTCTCTTTCTCATTCCTTTTGCCATCAAAGAACACAAAAAATTGCGAGCAAGTATGTTACAGGATTTAGAAAAAGGCAAGCACTGCGAAATCGATGCTATCAATGGCGTTGTTTGCAAATATGGCGAAAAGTACTCATTTCCAACTCCTTATAACGACAAAGTTGTAGCAATTATCAAAGAAATTGAAAACGGAAACAAAAAACCATCTTGGCAAAATTTAGAGAATTTCTGAGTTTTTTTCTGTGTTTTCCGCGTTCTTGCTTGTGTGGTTGATAATTAGTGTTAAAGCATTACAAACTAAAATTTTTACATTCACTGTATGGCGCAAGTTTGTAATTTGCAAGCCGTAGAGCATTCCTATTTAACTTTTGATGCGCATAATTTATAACTCTGTTAGGGTTTGAAAACCTAACAGAGTTAAATTGTTTATTGGCATAATTTAATTTTTCACTATTTTCAATGCCAATTCGTCGAGTTGGGAATCGTCAATAATGCCGGGGGCATCGAGCATAACGTCGCGCCCTGAATTGTTTTTTGGAAAAGCAATGCAATCGCGAATGCTGTCCAAACCGGCAAAAAGCGACACTAAACGGTCTAAGCCAAAAGCAAGTCCGCCATGAGGTGGTGCGCCGTAGCAAAATGCGTTCATCAGAAAACCAAACTGTGCTTGGGCTTTTTCGGGCGTAAAACCGAGCAGTTCAAACATTTTGTTTTGCAACTTGCTATCGTGAATACGAATTGAGCCTCCACCAAGTTCCACGCCGTTGATAACCATATCGTAGGCATTTGCGCGAACTTCGCCAATATTGCTTTCGAGCAAATGAATGTCCTCCGGTTTAGGCGAGGTAAATGGGTGATGTGTAGCATAATAGCGCGAAGTTTCGTCGTCCCATTCAAAAAGCGGGAAGTCAATCACCCAAAGCGGTGCAAATATTTCTTTGTTGCGAAGACCAAGTCGTCCGGCTATTTCGAGGCGCAATTCGCAAAGTGCTTTCTGCGTTTTTATTTGCCCACCGGCAAGAATTAAAATTAAATCGCCTGCGTGTGCTGAAAACTTTTCGGCAATAAGTTTCAAGTCGTCTTGTGAATAAAATTTATCGATTGACGATTTATAACTGCCGTCGTTTTCGCAACGAATATACACTAATCCTTTTGCCCCTATTTGTGGGCGTTTTACAAATTCAGTAAGTTCGTCGATTTGCTTGCGAGTGTAGTTTGCACAATTTTCGGCGCAAATTCCACCAACATAATCAGCGGAATCAAAAACGACAAAATCGTGTCCCGAAACAGCCTCTTTCAGTTCTACAAATTTCATTTCAAAGCGAATATCCGGTTTATCCGACCCATAATATTTCATAGCATCGTGCCAAGTCATTCGCAGAAAAGGCTCAGTAAAATCAATGTTTTTTACAAATCTGAACAAATGTTTCATCATTCCTTCAAAAGTTTGTAAAATATCTTCCTGTTCTATAAACGACATTTCGCAGTCGATTTGCGTAAATTCGGGCTGACGGTCGGCACGTAAATCTTCGTCGCGGAAACATTTTGCAATCTGGAAATAGCGGTCGAAACCCGACACCATTAGCAGTTGTTTCAGTGTTTGCGGACTTTGCGGGAGTGCGTAAAATTCACCTTGATTCATACGGCTCGGCACAACAAAATCGCGCGCACCTTCGGGTGTTGAGCCAATCAAAATAGGTGTTTCAACTTCCATAAAACCAAGTGTGTCGAGGTAACGGCGCACTTCAAATGCAATTCTGTGGCGAAGTTCGAGATTAGCGCGAACTACACTGCGGCGCAAGTCAAGATAACGGTATTTCATCCTAATATCGTCGCCGCCATCGGTATTATCTTCGATAGTAAATGGTGGGGTTTTTGCCTCGTTAAGGATATTGATTTGCGAAACTATTATTTCGATTTCGCCGGTTGGGATATTTTGATTTTTGCTACTGCGAATAGCAACTTCTCCAATCACTTGTATTACATATTCGCGCCCAAGTTTGTTGGCTTTTTCGCAAAGTTCGGCGTTGCTGTCGGTAAAAACAAGTTGAGTTATTCCATAGCGGTCGCGAATATCGACAAATGTCATTCCGCCCATTTTTCGAACACGCTGCACCCAGCCTGCAAGTGTTACTGTTTTTTTTGCGTCTGACGAACGGAGTTCTCCGCAAGTATAAGTTCTGAACATAATATTAAGTTAAAAGTATAAAGTTAAAAGTTTATGGAATGAGTAAAGTGAAATCGCGTTATTTCTGTTTTTTCAAGATAACGCCTCAATATTTACATCATTAATAATTTCCTTATAATTAGCAAGATAGAGTTGTTTGAGGCGGTCTTCGTAGCGTTGCTCAACTTTACCGCGAACAATTTTCATTGTGCTGTTCATCAATCCGTTTTGTTCTGTAAACGGCTCGCCAATTACTGCCACAGCAGCAGGCAACCAGCGGTCAGGGAATGTTCCAGCCAAGCGACCATCTTTTTTGTATTCGTTAATTTCGGCTTGCAATTTGTTCAAAGCCTCAATTTTTGCCTCTTTGGTTTTCCAATCCAAACCTTTTTCTTTGACATAACTTTTCAAAGCCTCTTTGTTTGGCACAATAAGTGCGGATGTGTAAGGGTCTTGATTGTTATGCAAAATTGCCTGTTCGATAAATTTGGAATTATCGGCGAGCGACTCTTCGATGCCTTCGGGACTGTATTTTTCGCCATCCGAGGCAATCAGCAAACTTTTGAAACGCCCTACAACATACAAAAATCCGTCTTTATCCATATATCCCATATCGCCGGTGTGCAGCCAACCATCAACCACAGTTTCGGCAGTTGCAGTAGGATTTTTATAGTATCCTGCCATAACGTTTTCGCCTTTTATCACAATTTCGCCTTTTACGCCCAAAGGAAGTTCATTGCCGTCTAAATCGCAGATTTTCAAATCCATAGGCTGAACTAAAAATCCCGACGAGCCAAGTTTATGCTGTATTAAACCATTGGACGAAATAATCGGCGTAGCCTCCGAAAGTCCGTAGCCCTGATACATTGGCATCCCAACGGCATAGAAAAAGCGTTGCAATTCGATGTCGAGCAGCGCACCGCCACCTACAAAGAATTTTAGATTTCCGCCAAAGCCTGCGCGAATTTTCGTAAAAAGAACTTTATCAAAAATCGCTAAAAGTGGGCGTTGCCAAAATTTCCAGCCACCACCTTTATTAAAGCCTTCTTTGTTGTATTCGTAGGCGGTTTTCATCGCAAAATTAAACAATTTTTCGATTGTTTTTCCTTGTTGACGAATGTTCGACTCAATGTTTTTGCGGAAGTTTTTTGCCAACGACGGCACACTCAATAAAATATCCGGTTTTAGTTCCTTAATATTAATAGGTATATTTTTCAGCGTTTCCATACCTGTTTTACCGTTTTGCACCGTTCCAACACTTGCGCCATACGCCATAAACGAATAGAAACCTGCAACATGCGCAAAGCAGTGGTCGAGCGGCAAAATAATCAGCGTGCGGTAAGTTGGCGGAATGTAAATAAGCGACATAGCCTGTTCCACATTGCCCGTATAATTTCGGTGAGTGAGCAGAACGCCCTTTGGGTCGGCAGTTGTGCCCGATGTGTACGAAATTGTAGCCACATCGTCGGGTTTGATTTCGGCAGCAGATTTTTGAATTGAATCCGGATTTTTGGCAAGATATTCCTCTCCAATTTTTATAACATCGTTAAGCGATATTTCCAAAGGCTGATATTCCGGCTGCTCGTCGAAAACAATTATTTTTTTCACTAATGGCAAATCGCCAATAATTTTGCGAATTTTTTTAAGTTGCCCACCCGATACCACAATATATTTTGTTTCGGAATGTACAAGGCGGAAAATCAGGTCGTTACTTTCTTCCAATTTGATTGAAAGCGGCACACTAATTGCGCCTGTAAGTAAAATTCCGAGTTCTCCTACAATCCACGCATTACGTCCTTCGGACAGCAACGCCACTTTGTCGCTATTTTTAACGCCAAGCGAAAGCAGTCCGGCAGCGATGTGATGCACTTGGCGGCGAGTTTCCGAATATGTTGTAGGCTCAAATTTGCTGCCTGTTTTTTCCCACAAAAATACATTTTCTGAAAATTTATCAACACTTGTGTTGAACAAATCAATAATAGTTGGTCGTGTCATGGTTTTTTTGATTTTATTTTTATTTTAAAATTAATTTTTATTTAGTTAGCCCCTACCCTACTTGTACTTCCGGATTTACTTTTCGGATTAATCCTTTCAGCACATCGCCCGGTCCGAGTTCGTAAAACGATGTTGCGCCATCGGTAATCATATTTTTTACAGTTTGTGTCCAGCGAACAGGAGCGGTAAGTTGCGCTTTAAGGTTTGCTTTAATAGCGTTTGGGTCTGTCTGCGGATATGCGTTAACGTTTTGATACACAGAGCAAATCGGTGCTGAAAACTCGGTTGCATCTATCGCCATTTGCAGTTCATCGCTTGCCGGTTGCATCAGCGGAGAGTGAAAAGCACCACCAACCGACAGCCTCAAAGCGCGTTTTGCGCCTTGCGCTTTCAGTAATTCGCAAGCAGTATCAACGCCTGCAATGCTGCCCGAAATCACAATTTGCCCCGGACAATTATAATTTGCCGGTACTACAATTTCGTGTTTTATGCTTTCGCAGACATCTTCGACCAGCTCGTCGTCGAGTCCCAAAATAGCAGCCATAGTGGAAGGTTCTGATTCACAGGCTTTTTGCATTGCCATAGCGCGTTTTGAAACAAGAGTTAATCCGTTTTCAAAACTTAATGCGCGCGCAGCCACAAGAGCCGAAAACTCGCCAAGCGAATGACCTGCCACCATATCGGGTTTAAAATTATCGCCTAAAACAAGCGCGGCAATTACCGAGTGTAAAAAAACAGCGGGCTGTGTTACTCGCGTCTGCCGCAAATCTTCTTCGCTGCCCGCAAACATTAAATCGGTAATGCGGAAACCGAGAATATCGTTAGCAAGTTCAAAATATTTTTTTGCCAAAGCGGATTGTTCGTATAAATCCTTGCCCATAGTAACATATTGTGCGCCCTGTCCGGGAAAAACGTATGCAGTCATAAAATTATAAAGTTTGATTAGTTTGATTAGTTTGAAGTTACGGAAGTTAAAGAAGTTAAAGAAGTTATAAAGTTCATAATCCGTAATTTTTAATTCGTAATTCGTAATTTTTTTTTGTTTGGGCGGCAAATTTACAACTTTTTATTGATATTTGTCTTTGCTTGCTCAATATTTTTACGTTGATAAAATCTACAGCAATTATTTAGCCCACATTCAACGCATTTTGGACTGCGGGCTGTACACGTATATCTGCCGTGCAAAATCAGCCAATGGTGCGCCTTTGGGATTAAATTAGCAGGAATATGTTTAACAAGCATTTTTTCGGTTTCGAGTGGAGTTTTGGAGTTTGTTGTCAGTCCAATTCGTTCCGAAACTCTGAAAACGTGAGTATCTACTGCCATTGCCGGTTGATTAAAAACTACTGAGGCTATCACATTTGCGGTTTTTCTGCCAACGCCGGGTAATAATTGCAACAATTCGACATCAGAAGGAATAATGCCCGCAAAATCGGCGCACAGTTTTTTTGCCATTCCCACCAAATGTTTTGCCTTATTATTAGGATACGAAACCGATTTTATGTATTCAAAAACTGTTTCGGGAGTGCTTTGGGCAAGCGATTGAGCATCGGGAAAATCTTGAAACAAAGCAGGTGTAACCATATTTACACGCTTATCTGTGCATTGAGCCGACAAAATTACTGCCACAAGCAGTTGATAAGGAGTTTTGTAAGTCAGTTCTGTTTCGGCAACCGGCATATTTCGGCTAAACCATTCAATTAAATACGAATAACGCTGTTCGACTGTCATTTATAAAAACGATTTTTATTTTTTTGCAAAATTAAATTAAAAAAAATGCTTAGCAACATCTTTTTTTGTAATTTTGCACGTTATATCAAATAAACTAAAATTATGCCTCCAATTAAACCGGGAAAAAAATCAACATCAACAACAAATTTACCCAAATCCAAAAAAAAACTGTCATTTGCAGTGCGCCTGAAAAATTTCTTTAACAGCGAAGGCACTCATATTGGCTTGGGATTGATATTATTACTCGTATCAGCACTTTTGATATTGGCGTTTGTTATGTATTTTGCATACGGCACGACCGACCAAAGTGTGCTTTACAACAAAACATTTGCCCAAATAAACCAAGCACGGCAAAGCATCCAAAATCCTACCGGAATGTTGGGCGCATATTTGTCGCACTTTTTTATCAACAAAATGTTTGGCGTTGCCTCTGTACTGATTTATGTTTACATTTTATGTGTCGGGCTGCGGCTTTTTAGCATTAAAATAAATCTCTGGAAAGTGTTTTTTCACTCATTTTTCTGGCTTTTATGGCTTTCTGTTACTTTTGGTTATCTGCTCAATCCTATTGCGTTGAGCGGCGAATGGTTTTGCCTTCCGGGTGGTAATCACGGCTCGGCTGTCAACGCGTGGCTCACGTCGTATATTGGCAGTATCGGAATGCCGATGGTACTTTCTGGTGTGATGCTAATATACCTTATAGTATTTAATAAAGCAACTGTCCCATTTATCAAAAAACTTTTTACCCGAAAAGCAAAAAGCAGCAAAACAACTGATAATCAAGATTCTATAATTAATAAAGACGATGACAAAGAAGCAACTGTGGCAGTTGGGACTGAAATTGTACCCGCAGATTGGATTACAAAACCTGAAAATAACGATGACGTATTAATAATTGAACCCACTATAAATGACGATAGTGTTGAACTTGAAATTGAGAAACCGGTGACAGATACAAATTCGGGAAATGGGGAAAACGGTTCTATTCCCGAAAAAGCAAGTAATGAGCCTGAAAACGACGACCCTTATTACAATATCGAGAAACTCGGACTTTACGACCCCAAACTCGA
>JAITXR010000411.1 GCA_031284665.1 Paludibacter sp. | reverse complement strand
CGTTTTGTTTTTTTGAAAACACATATCATCAGGCAGTTGTGGGTGCTAATGGGTTATTGTCGTTTGATGTTAGCCATAACTTAGGCAGTTATTGTCCTTGGGATTTAAAATCTTCACCAAATATTCCTTCCCCTAATTTTAGACCTTCTGGATACAACGTTTTTAACTCAATTTTTGGTGTTTACGAAGATATTTATCCTTTATCCTCGTTCTTAACTCCGGGTGTTAATGGTATATATCAGGGTATTTTGGGTAAGTATCCATGCCGAATGTTATGTGTTTCGTATAAAGATATACCGCTTTTTGGCAATACAGGTCAACGAAACTCCTATATGATAGTTTTGTACGAAGGCTCAAATGTGATAGATGTATTTGTAGAGCATCGCGAAAAAGCCGCAACAGGTTGGAATAATCAAATAGGTATAATTGGTTTAATTAATGCAGATGGAACAGATGGCATTGCAGCTCCGGGTCGTAATACCACCAGTCCTACGTGGGAAGTTAACACCATAGCAGAACAAGAAGCGTGGCGTTTTGTTCCTATTTCGACTCCTACATATAATATGAATTGGTATAAAGGCGAAGGAATAGATGGTCAGGAAATTGGAAGAGCTGATTCTATGATGGTTAGTAAGGGTGACGGTATTGATACAATAACTGTTCGCTTGCGTTTTACCGCTTGTAGTGGAGACTATTTTGATTTGCGCGATACAGCGGTAATTATTTGGAACGAAGTTGATTCAATAAATATTCAAAAAACAATATGTTACGGTACTCGCTATCAAGATGCTAATTTTAACGAATCGCAAACCGGTATTTACAAAAAAATGCTGTTAAATCATCGTGGATGCGACAGTTTGTACTACGAACTTGACCTTACAGTACAAGAAATGCAACACAAGTTAGATTCCGTAACCATTTGCTATGGGGAAAGTTATAATTGGTACACACAAACTTACAGCCGCGAAGGACTTTATCTTTGGCGCATTCCATACTCAACAACGGCTTGTGACTCTCTGCGCGATTCGTTATACGTAAAAGTATTGCCACAGATAAATTTTACTGTTACCAAACAAGATATTGTAGCAGGACCAACTTCCGGCTCAATAACAATAAACGGACTTGCTTCAAATTGTTATTACACAATGAACGGAGTGCAAAATGCTCAACTCACAGGATTAACGGAAGGCGAATATACTATTATTGCCTACAACGAAGCCGGCTGTGTAAGCGATACTGTTAAGGTTATTATTGAAAAAACTTGTCTAAATGTTGAGGTGGATTTGGACGATATTACCATTTGTGCAGGAGATCCGAATATTTCCGTTAATTATAATGCAATAAGTGGTTATGCTACTACATATAATATTGTATATAATGCTACAGCCAAAGCCGCAGGTTTTGTGGATGTAAACAATGTGCCGGCAGCTCCAACAGGTAGTGCATTACTTAGGATTCCCGACAATGTTGCTCCGGGCGAATATGCTGTTACTCTTGTATTTAAAGATGAGAATTGTACCGACCTCTCGTTTGATATTTTGTTCACTATACTCTATGCTCCCGATATTATTACTCAACGCTGGAACGATGTGCTTGCTGTGCGGAATAAAGATTATAATGGTGGTTACGAATTTTCGGCTTATCAATGGTATAAAAATGGTAGTGCTCTGACGGGTGAAATCAAGCATTATTACTTTCAGCAACCCGCGCTTGATTTTAATGCTCAATATCAGGTATTGCTCACTCGCACAGATGGAATACAGGTTTTGAGTTGTCCTGTTGTCCCGAAAAAGTTTACTGATTCCGAAATACTTAATATTTTGGTTTATCCATCGGCAGTAATTCCGGGTAGTAGTGTTTCAGTGCAAATCAGCACATCTGCAGAAGCAACTTTATACACTTCATTGGGTGTAGTGGCAGGTCGATATACACTTACATCAGGCGACAATCAGATTACAATGCCGAAAGTCGATGGCATTTATATTTTGCAAATACGTACTGTCGATGACGAATACAGGTCGTTTATGGTAAATGTACGATGATTTGTAAAATCATTTAAAAATTGTCTTCATGTCTTTCTGCCTTTTTGTTCATTATTAAAGAGTGCTTGCACTTAATAGTAAAACAGAAAGGCAGAAAGATAAAAGGGCAAGAAGTTTTTTTAACGATTGGGAAATCTAATGAAATCTAAATTAATATATATTATTCTTCTATTGTCGTTTTCGACGAGCATTATGGCTCAGCCGGTTACGACTTTGCCTTATTATTGCAGTTTTGAAGAGAATGTCGAAAATGCACAATGGACTTTTTCGGCTCGTCCCTCGGCAGCACCAAACAGATGGATTACCGGTACTGCTATCTCACGTTCAGGTGTATATAGTATGTATGTTTCGAGCGATGCAGGAGTGTCGGCAAATTATATCGACGATGGGAGTACAGGTTATTGTATCGTTGCCTCGCGCGAATTTGCATTGCCAATGGGCTTATACGATTTGTCGTTCAACTGGAAAGCGGCAGGCGACCAAGGAGTTTCAATGCATGCTGATGAGCTAAATCAAAATACTACAAAGGATGAATTTCGTGTGGCTTGGGTGCCGATATCGGTTTATAATGGATTAGCAGCCGGAGGCTCAAGTTCAGCAAACGATTTTCCGAATTACGCCTTAACTTATCCTGCATTGTTTAGTGGGCGAGATGTTTTTTCGGGTGTTGGTGCTTGGCAGACGGCATTAGGGCTACTAAATGTATCAAGTAATGAAAATTACAGACTTATGTTTATTTGGAAAATTGATGGAGATGCACGAAAAACCGACCCTGCTGCTTGTATTGATAATATCCAAATTGCCAAAAGGGCAACTTCCACTGATTGTTGGAAAGCACCTATATTTACGATTGATACTGTTGCCGGAGGAATTAATATCTCGTGGAATGCTATTGCGGGTGCCGCATCTTACGATTTGATTTATTTTACCGAAGGTTCGATTACAATGGACACTATTACAGGTATTACGGGTGCAAGTTATTTTATTCCATACTCAATGTTGCCTAATGGGCGTTATTGCTTTTTGATGCGTACTATTTGCCCCGATGGCACAATGGGTATTTGGAGCGAAAAGCCAAGCGTGAAAGTTGTGGATTGGGATAATATTCAATTAGTGCCACAAGCCTGTCCCGAGTTATCTTTTGATGTGTCTGAAATTGACCAAAGTACAGGTCTCGGTATTATTCATCCCGACTGTAAAGGAAATGAATATACCATCCATCCCACCATTGGAGCTACAAGTGGACGTATTGCCGGTTACTCGGTTATTCCTATTTCCTACGACCCTCCTTATCCGATAGGACCGGCACCGGGTGCTAATCTGATTTTTAGCAGTAATGCGCCCGATGATTCGTGGGGGCAAGTTATTTCGTTGCCTTTTGCGTTTTGCTTTTTTGAAAATACTTATAGTAAGGCAATTGTTGGAGCAAACGGACAAATTACTTTCGACACTTCGCATCCTGCGTATGCAGGAGGTACAAATCCTTATGATTTTACGGCAAACGACAATATTCCTAATACGGGATTTTTACCGCAAGGGCAAAAAGTATTTAATTCAATTTTTGGCGTTTACGAAGATATTGACCCATCGAAAGCATGGGGTACTGCAGGTGTGTATGCAGGTGTTTTAGGTGCTAAACCTTGTCGTACTTTGTGTGTGTCGTTTAAAGATATTCCTTGTTATGGAAACAATCAGTTTACAAATTCGTATCAAATGGTACTTTACGAAGGCTCTAACGTTATAGAAGTCTATGTTGACCGTCGTAATAACAAAAGTATAACAAATCAAGGGAAAGGCATAATCGGTGTTATCAATGAGGATGGGAGTGATGGAATAGCCGCTCCGGGCAGAAATGTAAACGACCCTGCTTGGCAAGTGTTAAACGATGACCAACGCGAGGCGTGGCGTTTTGTTCCCATCCAATCATCTACTTACGAAATGGCTTGGTACAAAGGAGCAGGGGTAAGTGGTGCAAAATTAGGTAAAGATACAATATTAACTGTATTTGAAGGTGATGGTAACGATACTATAACGGTGCGTATGCAATTTAATGCTTGCAATGGCGAGCATTTCGACTTACGCGACACTGCCATTATTATTTGGAATCCGCTTGATTCGGTATTTGTTGACGAGGTGGTTTGTTATGGCGAAACCTGTGTAAATCCTTATTTTCAAGAAACACAAGCCGGAACTTATTCAAAATTACTTACTTCGGCAGCCGGTTGCGATTCGGCATATTATACACTTAATCTCAAAGTACATAAATCGGTTACTTATTCTAAACAGG